>CAZGGT010000059.1:0-7941 GCA_964525335.1 uncultured Nitratifractor sp.
CTTGAGGAAGTTGCCGAATTCGTCGGCGACGACGGCGGAGAGCGCCACCACCCGGTGGTAGGGGAGGGGGAGGAAGGTGCTGCCGTTGTGGGTTTCGGCGTAGAGGCTCTGGGCCTTCTCGATGGCCGCGGCGTCGCCCAGCCCCTCCACGTCGAAATGGCGGCGGATGAGCTCGATGTCGGGGATGGTCTCGCAGTCGAAGACGCAGATCATGGCAATCCTTCGGATTGGTCGATCGTCGATAGTCGCTGGTCAATAGTAAAGTTTTTCGATGTACTACATCATTCTTCTATCGACCAATGACTATCGACTATCGACCATTGAAATGCTAAAATTATAGCCAACTATCAGGAGGCGCGGATGGGCTGGAAGCAGCGGATGGAGTATTGGGGGGTGCGGATCGGGCTGGGGATTGGCCGTCTGCTGCCCCGTGGCGTGCTCTATCCCCTCGCTTCCCGGATCGTGGAGCGGAGTTTCGGGCCCGGGAGCCGGCGGCATGGGAGGATCCTGGAGCATCTGGCCATCGCTTTCCCCGAGGCGTCTCCGGAAGAACGGGAGGCGATCGCCGCCGAATATCGCCGGCACAAGGCCCACTTTTTCGTCGAGACGCTGCTGATGCTGACGGGGCGTTTCGACTACGAGGGAGCGGTGGTCAATCCGGAGGAGGCCCGGGAGCGGATCGAAGCGCTGAAGGGACGCAACGAGCGGGGAATGGTCTTTCTCGTCTCCCACTACGGCAACTGGGAGTTCCTGGCCCAGTTCTTCGCCCTCAACGGTCTGCCGGGGACCCTGGTGGCCCGGGAGCACCGCAAAAATCCCCTCATCGACGAACGGATCATCCAGCCCTACCGCTGCGCTTTCGGCCACCGGGTCGTCGAGCGCAAAGGGGCCTTGCGGGCCATCGCGCGGATCCTGAAGAACCGGGAGGGGGTGGGAATGCACATCGACCAGATGATCCCGCCCCCCAACGGGGTGCTCGTCGACTTTTTCGGGCGTCCCGCCTACGCCTCCAAGAGCATGGCCCGACTCAAGCTCCGCTTCGACCCCCTGATGGTGCCGATCTTCGCCGTGCGGGAGGGTCGGGAGCGTTTCCGGATCCTCATCGGAGAGCCGGAGGAGTACCGGGCCGACGAAGTGGAAGACCCCGAAGAGAAGATCCGGCGCATCACCCAGCGCTACACCGATCTGCTGCTTGCGCGGATCCGGCGGGAACCGGCCCAGTGGGAGTGGAACTACAGGCGATGGCGGATGCCGAAGGAGGGAGTGGGAGAGGAGTCTCAGTCGGCGGGGCGGTAGTTTTTCTCCCGCTCTTTGGCCGCTTTCTTTTTCTCAAGGGCCTCCTTTTTCTTCCGTTCCATCATGATGGCGTCCCGAAGTTCCTCTTCCCCGTCGAAGCGGGCGCCGTCGAGGAATTTCGACTGGTCGTCGAACTGACCGGTGCGCAGGCCCCAGAGCAGGGCGAGGAGCCCCAGGAGGCCCAGAAAGGTCGAGACCCCGAGCATCAGGGCTATGATGGAATCGCTCATGGTGTACTCCTTTGGAAGATCAAGCCGGCCTCTTCTTCTCCAAAAGTCTTGAAGGGAAAGGGGAACATCAGATTTTCTCCAGTTTGATGCGCATGGAGTTGCCGACGACAAAGAGGGAACTGAGGCTCATGGAGAGGGCGGCGACGAGAGGGTTGACGTAGCCCAGGACCGCCAGGGGAACGGCGACGGTGTTGTAGAGGACCGAGAAGCCGAGGTTCTGTTTGACGGTCCGGAAGGTGCGGCGGCTGATGGCGAAGGCGTCGGCCAGGTGCCGGGGGCGATCCTCCAGGAGCACCACGTCGCTCACTTCGATGGCGATGTCGGCGCCGCTTCCCATGGCCACGGCGATGTCGCTGCGGGCCAGGGCGACGGCGTCGTTGATCCCGTCCCCGGCCATGACGACGATGTGCCCCTCCCCGTGGAAGCGGTCGACGAGGGCCGCCTTCTCCTGGGGGAGAAGCCGGGCGTGGACCTCGTCGATGCCCGCTTCGGCGGCGATGCGCCGGGCCGCCGCTTCGTGGTCGCCGGTGAGCATCACCACCCGGACCCCCAGGGCTTTGATGGCGGCGATGGCGTCGGCGGCTCCTTCTCTCAGCCGGTCCCGCAGCTCGATCTCGGCGACGATCCGCCCGTCGACGGCGAAGAGGAAGAGGGTCTCGTCGCTCTCGAATCCGCAGGGGATCTCCAGGGCTTCCATCAGGGCGCGGTTGCCTCCGGCGAGCTTTCGGCCGTCGTGGAGGGCGGTGACCCCCTGGGCCTGGCGTTCCCGGAACTCGTCGAGTTTCGCCGGGACGATCCCTTCGTAGTGTTCCCGTAGATAGCGGGCGATTCCCCGGCTGACGGGGTGGTTGGATCCCTCGGTCAGGGCCAGGAGCAGGGCGGGGTCGAAGCCCTCGTGCGTATGGAACGCGACGACGCTGGGACGTCCCTCGGTGACGGTCCCGGTCTTGTCCAGGGCCAGGAGGTCGGCTTTGGCCATAGTCTCCAGCAGAGCGGCTTCCTTGAAAAGGATCCCCTTCTGGGCGGCCCGGGAGATCCCCACCAGGGTCGCCATGGGGGTCGCCAGCCCCAGGGCGCAGGGGCAGGCGATGACGATGACGCTGATGGAGACGATGAGGGCCCGTTCGAAGGAGCCGTCGAGCCAGAGCCATCCGGCAAAGGTGAGGAGGGCGATGGAGAGGATGGTGACGGAGAAATAGCCGCTGACCACGTTGGCCAGCTGTTCGATCTTCGGTTTTTTGGTCACCGAGTCGCTGAGGAGCTCGGTGATCTGGTGGAGGAGGGACTCTTCGGCCCGCTTGCCCGCCTCGTAGCGGACCACCGAGTCGAGGCAGACGGTACCGCTGAGGATTTCGTCCCCGGGTTTCTTGAGGACCGGTTCGCTCTCTCCGGTGAGGGGACTTTCGTCGAAGAGGGCGCTCCCCTGGCGCAGGATGCCGTCGATGGCCACCTTCTCCCCGGGTTTGAGCTCGATGAGATCGCCGGGTTCGACATTCTCGATGGCCACCAGGGCCTTCTCCCCGTTTTTGACCACCGTCGCCTCGGTAGGCATGGAGCCGATGATCTTGTCCAGGGTGTCGACGGCCTGGCGCTTGCTCAGCACCTCCAGGTATTTGCCCACCAGGACGAAGGTGATGATCATCGTCACCGAGTCGAAGTAGACTTCTCCCGTCCGGGTCACCATGGCGTAGACGGAGTAGAGCCAGGCCAGCAGCGCGCCGGTGGCCACCAGGACGTCCATGTTGATGAAGCGGTTTTTCAGGCCGAACCACGCCCCCCGGAAGAAGATCCATCCGCTGTAGAAGAGGGTGGGGGTCGCCAGGAGGAATTCGGCGATGTTGAGGATGTTTTTCTGTCCTTGTTCCATCCCGGTGAAGTAGCCGGCGTACTGGGCGATGGCGATCCACATGATGTTCATGGTGGCGAAGACCCCCACCAGGATCCGGGAGTAGTAGTCGTTGCGGGTTTTGCGGGCCCGCTCCTCCTGGAGGGCGGGGTCGTAGGGGTAGGCGTTGTAGCCGATGTTGCGGATCGTTTCGATGATCCGGGAGAGTTTGAGCTGTTCCGGGTCCCAGACCACCTTGGCCTTGTTGTTGGAGTAGTTGATGGTCGCTTCGATGATTCCGGGGGTCTGGTGGAGGACCTTTTCGTTGAGCCAGACGCAGGCGGAGCAGTGGATCCCCTCGATGATGAGGTGGATCTCGTTGAAGCCCTCGGGGGTGGTCCGGACGTACTTGCGGTGGAAGCCCTCCAGGTCGAAGCGCTCCAGGTCCTCTTTTTTTTGGCGGGCTTTGTCCGCCGGATCGAGAGTGGTGTTTCCCAGCTTTTCGTAGAAGGTGTCGAGTCCCTCGGATTTGAGGAGGTGGTAGACCCCCTGGCACCCCTTGCAGCAGAAGTAGAGGGTTCTGCCCTCCTCTTCCTCGGTGATCATCACCGACTCGTCGAATTCCAGATGGCAGTGGGTGCAGGGAACGCGGGCCAAAAAGACTCCTCTCGCGGGGGATTTTCCTGTAGGGCCTCTTCCCGGGAACGGGAAGAGGAGACGGAGTGATTTTATCTCAAAAGTGTAAATCCCGGGCATGGAACGATCGGGACGGGATCGATTTTGCCTAAGAGCTTCCCAGTCCCAGGGCGATGCCTTTGAAGATCAGGAGGTTGAGCATTCCCGCGGCGAAGCCCGCCAGGGTATCGTCGAGCATCACCCCCAGGCCGCCCCGGACATTGCGCCGGATCCAGCCGATGGTCGACGGTTTCCAGAGGTCGAAGAGGAGGTAGCTCGCCAGGCTCAGGCCGAAGGCCAGCGGCAGGGCGTAGGGGAGGCCGGGGACGAGAGCCAGGCCGTGGACGCTCACCGAGAGGGCCACCCAGAGCCCCGTCACCTCGTCGATGACGATCCGGGGATCGTCGTGGGCGCCGCCGCGGTTCTCGAACTTGTTGATTTCGAAAATGCCGATGAGGAAGGTGGCGAAAGCGAGGGAGAAGAGAGCTTCGGCTCCCAGGCTCCAGAGCAGGGCGATGCCCAGGAGAAAGCCAAGGAGGGAGGCGCTGATGGCCGGGGCGGGGAGGCGGCCGCTCCCGAAGAATTCCAGGAAGAGTTTGTGCATGGCGGATCCTTTGCGTCAGGTCAGGGAGCTGGTCTGGTAGAGCTCCATGAGCTTGAGGTAGAACTGCTCGTCGCTCTGGTGCTCCAGGAGGCCGCTGCTGGGCATGAGGGAGTAGTAGGTCTCCTGGAGGTTCTCGATCCGGTTGGGAAAGAGGGCCGCCACGATGTTGGCGGAGACCTCCTTGCGCACCAGAATGGTGGGGGGAAGGATGCCGTTTTTGATCAGGGTCATGATGGAGTCGGAGTGGTAGTGGATGTGGTGGTGCTGCCCGTGGGGGCAGGTCCGGGTGCTCACGAGGGTTTTGCAGGTGTCGCAATAGACGTACTCGTCCACCGTCGTGATGTCGATGTCGATGTCGTTGAGGGTATCGAAGATGCTGTTGATGCGGTTCTGATCGTAGTAGAGCCCCAGGCCGGCGTGGTTCTTACCGATGACCAGCTCGTGACACCCGCAGTTTTTGGCCAGGAGGGCGTCGAGGATCAGTTCGTTGTAGCCGGCGAAGATGTAGGTGTTTTCAAAGGGAACCACCATCGCCCGGTTGCGGGGGAGAAAGTTGTCGATGAAGAGGCTGACGGCATTGTATCGGATGTCGTAACGCAGTCCCTCGTTGGTAAAGGGTTTTCGCAAAAAGAGGACCATCAGATCGGTATCGGTCAGGGTTTGGCGGATGATGCGCTCGTGGGCGCGGTTGAGGGGATTGGCCGCCAGCATCATCGCCGAGACTTTTTGGGCGCCGGTGCGTCGGATCATCTGCTGGATCCGGTTGTAGGTGTCCCGGATCAGGGGATACTCCACCCGGTAGGGGCCGCTGACCGCCAGCTCTCCCAGGCGGGCCATGGTGTTTTTGACGCCGGGATGGGTGGGATCGCTGGAGCCGTAGATGTCGATGAGCCGCTGGGTGGGATCGATGGGGAATACCTCCTCCACGATGAGCTCTCCCACGATCGTTCCTTCACAGACCAGGTCGACGGTCTCTCCCTTTTTGACGCGTTCCAGGGTCTCCCGGTTGCGCCGACCTTTGGGAGCGAGGATGAAGGAGAAGGGAAAGGGAATCCCGTGGAAATGGTGGGTCCGGTCCACCTCCCGGGCTTCGGCGGAGTTCATGAGCCGGGTGACGGGAGCGAGGAGCCCCTCCTGGACCAGGGCCAGGGTGGAGAGGGCCTCGGTGTCGATGTGGAGGGCGTTACTTCTTTTTGAAGAGGTCATACTTTTTCCTTTTTTCCCAGAGGCTCTTGCGGGAGATGCCCAGCTTCCTGCTCAGCTCCGTATCGGGAAACTGGTACTGGAAGGTCCGGACGATGTACTGGACGTATTCGTCGATGGTGAGGATCTCGTCCTGGTCGTAGAGTTTGTTGCCGGAGTTGAGGGTCAGGGTGGGGAAGGGGGTTTCCACCTCCCCCGAGCTGTCGGTGAGGAGAAAGCGTTTGCCTTCGAGGAGGGTGTAGAGCCCCTCCCGCTCGCTCTTCTTGAGCTTTTCCAGGTGGATGATGTAGCCGATGTGCTCGGCATCCAGGGTGGCGACCTTCTCCTTCCAACCCGGCTCCTCCAGGGAGATGAGGGTGAGGATGTTCTTCTTGATGCGGTTGAGCTTGAGGGCCAGCTTGTCGGCGGCCCGCTGATAGTTGGTCCGGATCACCACCGGCAGTTCCAAATCGTCCGGTTCGATCTCGCACTCCACCTGCCGGTAGAGGTGGTCGAGATACTCTTCGTAGAAGCGGTTGCGCTCCTGGAGCATCCGGTAGTCGTGAAAGTGCTCGATCTTGCGGATCAGCTCTTCGATCATGAAGGGCTTGACGATGTAGTCCCGGGCTCCGGCCCTGAGGGGGTCGCCCACGGTGTCGTTGTTGATGTAGTTGACCATCAGCAGGACGTTTTTGTCCCGGAATTTTTCGATGAGGGGGAGGAAATTCTGTCCCGGGAGGTTGGTGGAGAGGAGGTAGACGTCCGCCTGGGTCTCCATCGCCTCTTTGACGGAGCTGTAGATCTCCGTCTCGAAGTGAAACTCCGAGAGTTTCGCGGCGATGCTCTGGGCGAGGTAGAGTTCGTTCTCGATGATGACGATCTTCATAGCTCTTTTCTCCAGTCGTAGATTCCGAGGGTGGCGACGGCGTGGACGGCGACCCCCTCCTTTCGGCCGACGAAGCCCAGCTTCTCGGCGGTGGTCGCTTTGACGTTGACCCGGGCCGGGGAGAGCCCCAGGGCGGCGGCCAGGCGTCGCCGGATCGCCTCTTTGTAGCCTCCCAGGCGCGGGGTCTGGGCCAGGATGGTCAGGTCGGCGTGGCGGGGCTCCAGCCCGCAGCCGCGGATGCGGCTCAGGATGGTATCCAGCAGTTCCAGGGAGTCGGCCCCTTTCCAGCGGGGATCGCTGTCGGGGAAGTGCTCTCCGATGTCTCCCATCCCCGCCGCCCCCAGGAGGGCGTCGATGAGGGCATGGATCGCCACATCCCCGTCGCTGTGGGCTTTGAAGCCCATGGGGGCGTCGATGACGACGCCGCCGAGCTTCATGGTTTTGCCTGCTTCAAACGCGTGGATGTCGAGGCCGAAACCGGTGAAGCTCCGATCGGCGGGAGGCGTCAGGCACTCCAGCCGCTTCAGGTCCTCTCTCCGGGTGAGCTTGAGAGCCTGGGGGGAGCCCTCCACCAGCAGGACCTTCTCCCCCAGGGCATGGATGGCGCTGCTTTCGTCGGTGAACTCCTCGTCGTTCTCCAGGGCGCGGCGCAGGGATTCGGTGCGGCTCAGCTGGGGGGTCTGGATGAGGCGGACCTGCGTACGGTCGGCGGGGACCCCCTCGACATAGACGGTATCGACGGCGGGAAGGGCCGGGGCGATGCAGGCCGCTTCGCCTTTTCGTTCCAGGATGCGCCGGACCATCGCCTCATCGATGCAGCAGCGGGCGATATCGCTCACCAGGACCCAGGGGGTTTCCACTTCCCGAAGGGCGTTGGCCAGGGACTCCTGGCGGCTGGCGCCTCCCGGGAGGAAATCGTAGGGGGCGAACCGGGACATATACTCCCGCTCTCCCGCCTCGGCGGTGACGAGAATGCGGGCGAACTCCGCCGTCCGCCCGAAGGTTTCGGCGACATGGACCCAGAGTGGGCGCTCCTCCAGGTAGATCCACTGTTTTTTGACCGGAAGGTCGAAGCGGCTGGAACTACCCGCCGCCAGTAGAACAAGGGTGATATCCTTCACGATTCTCCTTTGGTGAAGGGGGTTCGCCTTCCCGTTTTTTGGAACTCGGACGAACCTTGCCGGATAAATATGTAACGAAATTATACATCCGTTAGCTTATTCCTGACATAAGAGATACTTTT
>CAZGGT010000060.1:0-2762 GCA_964525335.1 uncultured Nitratifractor sp.
GAGGAGACGGGGGAGGCCCTGGAGCGGGCCTTTCTGGAGGAGGTGGAGCGGGCCGGGCTCATGGGGAGCCTGGTGCAGCTCGCCCTCCAGATGCAGAAGCGCCGGGCGGGGGAGATGCTGGAGGGGATGGAGGCGCTCTACCGCCTCGACCCGCTCCTACCCGGGACCCGCTATCTCCCCGCCGATCCCGGGGAGCTGGAGGAGCCCATCGACGCCCTGCGGGAGGAGATCCTGACGCGCCTGCAGCGGGCGGAAGCGGCCCCGCGGGCCCTGGCCAATTTTCTTCCCATGCCGGTATCGGAGCTCGCCGCCAAGAGCCTCTTCGACAAGGCCAGCCTCTTCGATCACAGCTTCTACAAAAAGGCCCTGAAGAACGACCCGGCCATCGACGCCCTCTATCAGCGGCTCCGGGCGCTGGTGGCCGAGTGGATGGGGCGGCGGGAGCGGACGGTCCTGGCCCACCTGATGGAGCTCTACGACCACTACCGCAACGCCCGCATCGCCCGGGCCAGGCAGAGCGGCATCCTGAGCTTCGACGACCTGGCCGCCTTTACCTACCGGCTGCTCTACGAGGCGATCTCCCGGGATTTTCTCACCTTCCGCCTCGACAGCCGCTACCACCACATCCTGCTGGACGAGTTCCAGGACACGTCGACCCTCCAGTTCCTCCTCCTCAAGCCCCTCATCGACGAGATCTTCGCCGGCAAGGGGCAGGAGGAGTTTCGGAGCTTCTTCTACGTGGGGGACACCAAGCAGTCCCTCTACCGCTTCCGGGGCGGGGTGGAGGAGCTCTTCGACTGGGTGGCCCGGCGCTACGGCATCCCCGTCGAAAACCTCGCCCGCAACTACCGGAGCCACCGCCGCATCGTGGAGTGGGTCAACGCCCGCTTCGAGGGGGTGATGCCCGGCTACGTGCGGCAGATTCCCCACCGGGAGGAGGAGGGGCTGGTACGGGTCCGGGAGTCGGAGGCCCCGGTGGAGGCCGCCGTGGAGGAGGCCCTCCGCTTCATGGAGGCGGGGGTTCCGCCCGAATCCATCGCCTTTCTGGTGAGCACCAACAAGGACGGCAGCACCCTCCAGGAGGCGTGCCTGGAGGCGGGCATCCCCACCCGGCTCCAGACCAGCAGCTCCCTGCGCCAGCACCCCCGCATCGCCGCCCTGACGGCCATGGTCCGCTATCTCCAGCGGGGAGAGCCCCTGGACGCTGCGGCCCTCCTGGAGCGGACGGGGCGGAGGCTGGAGGAACTGGACCTGGCGTGGTACCGCCCCTGGATGAGCCCCCTGGCGCTGCTGGACCGGCTGGTGCGGCTCTTCGGCTACTTCGAGGAGGATCCCAACATCCTGCGGCTTCTGGATTTCGCGGCGGGGTACGAGACGGTGGAGGAGTTTCTGGAGGAGTTCGAGCTCTCCCGGATCTCCGTGGCGGACCGGACCCTCACGGGGGCGCGGATCCTGACCGTCCACGGATCCAAGGGACTGGAGTTCGACTACGTCGTCGTCATGGACAAGCTCACCCGTCCCAACGCCGACCGGGATCCGTTCCTGTTCCATTACGACGAAGATCTCCGCGTCGACCGGATCCTCTACCGCATCCAAAGGCGGGAGCGTTTCGACGCGGAGTATGCGGCGGTGATGGAGGAGCGCAAGGCCCGGGCGGAGAAGGACCGGCTTAACGTCCTCTACGTGGCCCTGACCCGGGCGGTGAAGGGGATGGCGGTGGTGCGCAAACCCAAGGACTCCCTCTTCGCCCCGCTGGCGATGGAGCCGGGGGAGTTCGGCCGTCTGGAACCCGGGGAGAGGGGGGAAGCGCCCCCGGCGCCTCCCCCGGCGGAACCGGTGCTTCTGCGCTCCTACGGGCGGCAGGAGCGTCCCCCCGAGCCGGAGGAGGACGAGGAGGGAAGCTACGCGGCGCGGCTCTTCGGAACGGCGCTCCACTATGCCCTGGAGATGCTGGGGGCGTTCCGTCCCGAGGCACTGCCCGCCGCCCTCTCGGCCCTGCGCAACCGCTACGGCACCCTGCTGGAGGAGGGGGAGCTGGAGGAGATCGCCCGGCGCCTGGAGCGGCTCCTGGAGAGCGAAGCCTGGCGGGAGCGCATCGCCGGGGCGGTCTTGCACCGGGAGCAGCCCCTGGCGTGGCGCGGCGGTTTCCGGCAGATCGACCTCCTGGCCGAATGGCCCGACCGGCTCCTGGTGGTGGACTACAAGAGCTCCCGCCTCCGGGAGGAGAAGCACCGGGAGCAGGTGGCGGAGTACGTGGAGGCGATGCGGGCCATCTCCGGCAAGCCGGTGGAGGGGATGATCCTCTACCTGCTGGAGAGCGGGGTGGAGATGGTAGACATCTAGTGCGCAGCACGGACCCTTGGTCCTACAGCACGGCGCCGGGGGCGCCTACAGCGTTGAGTAAATGTGGGGCCGAAGGACGGTGCGGTAAGTGTTTTGCATAAAATTTATCGGACGATCTTGGATCTAAGCTCTTCGCTCTCAGCTCTCAGCTCTCTAGCCTCCGCTCTAAGCTTGCTGCTTTCCCCGCAAGCACCGTACCGTGACAATATCCGAAACTGCCTTGTGGCGGGGGCGAAGCCCTCCGATTCCGGGAACAAGCTTGTGCGACCTATTTTGCCAGGGGTGCTTCCAGGCTTTCCGCCCTCCGCTCTAAGCTTTCAGCTTTGTAAATAGCCGATCTATATGGGATTTGGTGCCCTTGTCGGAGACGACGTTTCCGACCTACATTTGAAGAAGAGAGCGTTGTGCAACAACGCTAC
>CAZGGT010000061.1:0-7217 GCA_964525335.1 uncultured Nitratifractor sp.
TTCGGGTCGACCGGAATGTCGAATCTCGCCTCCACCGCCGTTTCGCTCCGCTTCATCCCCATGGCGTTCGTGACGATCCGCAGCGGCACCCCTTTGTAGATGCACTGGGTCACCACCGGCAGCTTCCAGAGATCGCACTCGTAGCCCGCCACACGGTCCGTGCCGATCTTCTTTCCCCCCATCTGCCTGAGAAACTCCTCCCCCATCTGGGCCAGGTTCTGCCGGGCGGCTGTGACCATCAGCCCCATCCCCGGCGCTTCGTACTCCCGGAGCGTCCTGCGGATCCGGTCGGCCTCTTTGACCTTCGTGCCGTTGCGGAACATCACTCGGTCGGTCCGGTCGAGGGAGACCTTTCCCATCACCTCGGTTCTGCGGGCACTCTTCTCCTCCGTCCATTCGCGAAAGCCGTACTGGTCGAAAAGGAGCCGCTTCGTCCCATCCTCCTCCATCTTCGCCCCCATGACGCTTCCGGACCCTTCGATCCGGTACCGGACCTCCCCGCTTTTGACCTCGTATTTCTTGAAGGTCATCGCCCCCGCACCCAACACCATGATTCCCAACAGAACCCCCGCTCTCCAAAGCATCGTTCCCTCCTTCTCTTCCCCTTCGATCTCCAGCTCGGAGATCCTCCTTGCCGGCAAAGGCACCTCATACTGAGTATAACTATAGTTTGAAATACTTAAAGGATGAATTAAGAGAAAGAAAAGGATGAAAAAACGATGTATAGAAAAAACGGGAAAGAACGGCTGAACCGTCTACGCCTCTCCCAGCTTCTCGATGGTCACGGGCTTGTTCTCCACCCCCATCAGGGCCGCGGCGCGGGCCTTGATGTTCTTGATGGTGAAGCCGTACTTCTTGAAGAGTTCGCCGGCGGGAGCGGAGGCGCCGAAGCTCTCCATCCCCAGGACGTCGTCGGCGTATTTGTAGTATTCGGTTCCCCGGGCCGCCTCGACGGCCAGGACCTTGGTATTGGGATCGACGACCGCCTTTTTGTAGGCTTCGTCCTGCTCCTCGAAGAGATCGAAGCAGGGGACGGAGACGATGTTGGCGGGGATCCCCATCCGCTCCAGGAAGCAGCCCGCCTGGAGGCTGGGCATCAGCTCGCTGCCGCTGGCCATGATGGTCAGCACGGCTCCCTCGCGCTTTTTGACGATGTAGGCGCCACGGCTCACCTCACCGAAATCCCGGGTGGGCTTGAGGGTCTTGAGCTTCTGGCGGCTCAGGACGAAGGCCTGGGGTTTGTCGAGCGTCAGGGCGGCCTTCCACGCCTCGACGTTTTCGGTGGCGTCGGCGGGGCGCCAGACGTAGAAGCCCGGCAACGCCCGAAACTGGCTCAGATGTTCGATGGGCTGGTGAGTGGGACCGTCCTCCCCCACCCCGATGCTGTCGTGGGTCCAGATGAAGAAATTGCGGATCCCCGAGAGGGCGGCGATGCGCACCGCCGGCTTCTGGTAGTCGCTGAAGACGAAGAAGGTTGCGTTGAAGGGGATCAGGGTGCCGTAGAGGGCCATGGCGTTGGTGATGGCGCCCATGGCGTGCTCCCGGATACCGAAGTGGATGTTTTTCCCTTCGGGGAACTCCCCCATATCTTTCAGATAGGTCTTGTTGGAGGGGGCCAGGTCGCCGCTGCCTCCAAGGAAGCCGGGAAGGGCCCGGGCGATGGCGTTGAGAATCCGGCCGTTGCTGTCCCGGGTCGCCATCTCTTTGCTCTCGCTGAAGTCGGGCCAGGCGATGGCGTCGATGTCGGGGTTGAGGAGCCGCTCCAGGGCCTCGTTCTGCTCGGCGTAGGGGGCCTGTTTGAGGAGATGTTTCCACTCCTTCTCGTAGAGCTCTCCCTGCTCCAAGGCGCAGCGGAAGCGCAGGAGCACATCTTCGGGAACGTAGAAGGTCTCGTCGGGCGGGAAGCCCGCCTTCTCCTTGGAGACTTTGATCACCTCCTCTCCCAGGGGAGCGCCGTGGGTCTCGTGGCTCCCCTCCAGGCCGACGGCCCCCTTGCCGATGATGGTGTTGGCCACGATGATCACGGGACGGTCGGCGCGCTTGGCTTCGGTGAGAGCTTCGTCGATGGCGTCGTAGCAGTGACCGTTGATCTTGAGCACCTTCCACCCCTGGGCCTCGAAGCGCTTCTGCACATCCTCGTTCCAGGCGAGGGAGGTATCCCCCTCGATGGTGATGTGGTTGCTGTCGTAGAGGAGGATCAGGTTGTCCAGCTTCAGCCGGCCCGCCAGGGCGCAGGCTTCGTAGCTGATTCCCTCCTCCAGGTCGCCATCTCCGCAGAAACAGTAGACTTTGTGATCGATGAGCTTGCAGGTGGGGGAGTTGACCTTTCTGGCCGTATAGGTTGCCGCCATGGCGAAGCCCACGGCGTTGGCCACCCCCTGCCCCAGGGGACCGGTGGTGATCTCCACGCCGGGGGTGTGGCCGTATTCGGGGTGGCCGGGGGTTTTGGAGTCCAACTGCCGGAAGGCTTTGAGATCCTCCATGCTCAGATCGTAGCCCCAGAGGTAGAGGAGGCTGTAGATCAGTCCCGTGGCGTGGCCGCCGGAAAAAACCAGACGGTCCCGGTTGAGCCAGTGGGGATTTTTGGGATTGTGGCGCAGGTGCTCGCTCAGGACTACGGCGATGTCCGCCAAGCCCATGGGAGCGCCGGGGTGGCCGCTCTTGGCTTTCTGGATCATATCCGCCGCCAAAAAGCGGATCGTATCGGCCATCTTCTTACGCATTTCGTTGGACATGGTGCTTCCTTCTCTTCATCTTGGTTCGCGGCTTCGGTTCATCGAAATGAACTCGACCCCTCCGCCCTTCCGGGCGAACCGATCCAATCCACTTTCTCTTTTCAACCGCCGCCAACGGCGGCCCCAAAACTTTTCACCCTTCACTTTTCACTTTTCACCCATTTCGCCGCTCCGGTGGCGAAACAAATACCGCTCCATCAGCTCCCCCAGCGCTTCCCGGATCGGAGAGTCGAACTCCCCGAAGCGTACCTCCAGGCTTCCCGCCAGTTCGTCGGCATACTCCACCGCCCCCTCCAGGCCCAGAAGCGTCACAAAGCTGTTCTTCTCGCTGTCGTGGCCCGTGGGTTTGCCCGCCTCCTCCGGACTCTGGGTGGCGTCGATGATGTCGTCCTGGACCTGAAAGAGCAGCCCCAGTTCGATTCCGAACTCGTAGAGGTCCCTCCGGGTTTCCGCCTCCAGCCCCACAATCACCGCCCCCATCTCCAGGGCGGCGGCGATGAGCTTGGCGGTCTTGTTGCGGTGGAGTTCGATCACCTGCTCCAGCGTCAGAGGAGTCTTTTCGAAATGAAGGTCGATCGCCTGCCCCAGGACCATCCCGCCGCTGCCACCGTTGCGCGCCAGGATCCGCACCAGTTCGATCCGCACGTCGGCCCGGAAGGGACTCTCGGCCAGAAGCTCGAAAGCGTGGGTATTGAGGGCGTCACCGGCGAGAATCGCCAGGGCTTCGTCGTAGCGGGTATGGAGGGTCGGATGCCCCCGGCGCAGGTCGGCGTCATCCATCGCCGGCAGATCGTCGTGGATCAGGGAATAGGTGTGGAAGATCTCCAGCGCCAGGGCCGCATGGTAGGCGGACTCCAGGAGCAGCGGCTCGTAGGCGCGGACGATTCCCAGAAGCAGCCGGGGGCGAAACCGTTTTCCCCCGCTCAGAACCATGGAGGCCAGAGCCTCGTTGTAATGGGGGTGAAAGGTCTCGACCCGGGGAAGCCGGTCCGCCAAAAAGGTTTCGAAATCCTGCATCGTTCGCTTTCGGAGAAATTGGGGGAATTATAGCAAATTAGGTTAAAATCGCCGGATGAACTCTACCGAACAATCTTCCAAAATCCTCTGGTTCAAACGGGCGATCGCCGTAACGGCGGTCCTGCTCTGGCTGGCGCTGATCGTCTCGATCTTCCGCAGCGGCGGAGGGATGGCCGATCAGGCTCCCAAATGCATCTTTACCACCATGATCGTCTTCGGTCTGCTGACCCTCAGCTACAAAGGGATCGAAAAGTGGGAAGAACATCGACGGGAAGAAAGGTAGAACGCTCTCACAACTCGAACGGAGCGGCCTCGGCGATCTCCCGGAGGATCGCTTTCATCGACTTTCCCTCCACCTTCAGCACCACGTCCGCCACTTTCCTGTAGGCTTTTTCCCGCTCTTCGTAGAGTTTACGCGCCTTTTTGGGTTCGGAAAAGAGGGGACGTTTGGCCAGCTTGTTTTTGGCGTTTTTCGCGGTGCTCAGGCGACGGTAGATCCAGTCGTAAGAGGCGTCCAGGAGTACCACGGTCCCCAGCTTTTTGAGATTGTCGACCTGGTAGAAGCCTCCTCCGCAACTGATCAGGGTCCGGTCGACACAGCACTCGATCCAGTCGGCGGTCTCCTGCTCCAGCTTCCGGAAGGCCGCTTCCCCCTCCTTTTTGAAAATCTTTTTGATGCTCCGATTCTCTTTGGACTCGATCAGATCGTCGGTATCGACGTTGTAGATCCCGTACCGTTTCGCGAAGGCCCGGGCCGTCGTCCCTTTGCCGACCCCCATAAACCCGATGAGCAGAATGTTCTTTTTCGCCATCTTCAGACTCTTTCCGATACAAATTTCAGTATGATTGAAATGGATTATAACAGGAAAGGAATACAATGCGAAAGGTCTTCATCACCGGCGTCAGCAGCGGATTGGGCGAAGCCCTGACCAAAGTCTGCATCGCGAGGGGAGACGAGGTTTATGCCGTAGGACGACGCGACAATCCCCGTTTCGCCAATCAGGCAGGCTACACTTTCTATCCTCTGGACCTCACGGACGTGGAGATGATTCCCGAAACCCTCAGGGAGTTCGTACAGCACCACAGCTACGACCTTGCGATTCTCAATGCCGGGGTGCTCGGAGAGATCCGGGAACTGGGCGAAGTTCCCCTTCGGGAAGCCCGGGCGGTCATGGAGCTCAATCTCTGGGCCAACAAACAGATCATCGACACCCTCGACCTTCACTGCCGCCCCCGACAGCTGGTCGCCGTCAGCTCCGGGGCCGCCGTCAACGGTTCCAAGGGCTGGGGTCCCTACGCCATCTCCAAAGCGGCGCTTAATATGATGATCAAAGTCTACGCCGCCGAAAACCCCTGGACCCATTTCAGCGCCATCGCCCCCGGCGTCGTCATGACCCCTATGCTCAAACGGATCCTCGAACGGACCGACCCTCTCGTCTATCCCAGCATTCAACGGCTCCGGGAAGGCCCCATCCTCAGCCCCGACGCCGCGGCAAAGATCTTCCTCGATGCCTGTGACAAAGCTCTCGAATACGACAGCGGGTCCTTTCTAGACGTCCGAAGGCTCCGGGAGGACCCCCTCAGTAACGAACCGCAAGGTCCTTGTCGTAGCTGAGTTCGAAACGTACCGTGACCACCTTGTGTTCATGGGGAGCCAACAGTACCTGCAAAACCAGTTTGCCGTTCTCCGAATCCAGAGATTCCCGTTTCGCACCCTCCACCTTCAGGAGTTTGACCCGGATTTTGTCGGTGGTCGAACGGGGAATCCGCTCCACGATCTTCAGTCGTTTCTCCCGATCCGAAGTATTGTCGAAGATGAGCCGATAGCCATCTTTGCGCCGGATCATTCCCCCGAAAATTCCGCTGCTGCGCTCTTTCTCCAGCAGAGGTTCCCGCCGCAGTCTCACCGTTTCGTCCCGATCGACATAGAGGAGATATTTTCCCTCTGCATACTCGCCATAGGCCCGTTCGCTGAGGATTCGCCGTCCCTTTTTCAGGATCCAGCGGTCCGAAACGATGGGAGTCCGGGGAGTGAAGCGGCAGGCGCGGTAGATGGAGAGGTCCCGCCAGGGATAGCTCAGTTCTTCACAGTTCATCGGAACCCGGTAGCGCTCGATGGAGACCCGGATCTCCTCCCCCGTGGAGGGAAGGTCCAGCTTGCCCACCCTGTAGCTCCGCGCTCCCAGGCGCTGGAGTTTTTCGACGACCGGAGCGGGAGCCGTTTCCGCCTCCGGCGACATTCGGGCCACCGTCGGGGACGCCGAACGCATCAGACGTTTGATCGGTGTTTTGGACCGGGGACGTACCACCCAGGGGCGAAAGCGGATGGGGCGGTAGCTCCGGCGGGCATCCCGGGCATAGATACGGGCCTCCTTGGCGGAAAGGTCCACGCCGCTGTGGTTACGCAGCCCCAGATAGCGGGAGACACTCAGCTCCTTCTCTCCCAGCTCCGCTTCGTTGAGAATCCGCACGTCCACCAGGCCGGCCGGCAGGCTGAGCTCGAGATCCTCCTTGCAGCGCCCGGCCAAAAAACGTGGTTCTTCGGAACTGACCTGACGTCGGAAGCGTCGTTCCTCTCCCTCCAGGTTCAATTTCAAAGCCGAAAGCCGGGTCCGCCACTCCGCCATTTTTCGACCCACCTTCTCCGCCGAAGCGATCCACTTCTCCGCATCCACATCATTCGGTTTCAGCGCCGAAGACCACTGCCTCAGTCTCTCCAGCGCTCCCCGGACTCCCTCCAGGCTCTCCCGCAGTTCCCCGAGCGCTTTGCGCTCTTTGCAGAGACGCTTGGCTTCGGGGCAGTCGGACCGGGTCAGCAGCTCCAGTTCCCGTTCGCCGCATCGGGCGCTCGCTCCGCGGACGAACCCCACATAATCGTCCACGGGAATGTAGCGATAACGCACCCCGTCCCGGTAGATCTCCAGGGAACTTCCCGCCATCAGCGGAAGAAGCGACATGACTCCCAGAACCCCCCATCTTCTCCAAGCTCGTACCCTTCGCATGCTCATCCTCCCGTCATCGCTTTGAGATAGGCATAGAGGAGCACCACGGCCAAAGCGCATCCCCCCATCAGCCAACCGTAGGCCGCCACCCAACGCCTGCGCCGCCCCAGATACCAGGCCTTGACGAACGCGGCGAGAAAACTCAGCAGAAGAAAAGAGAGCGGAATCAGGATCGACGGTCCCTGTCCCGTCCGGACGCCCAGCTCACGGAGAACCGCCGCAGCGGGATAGAAGAGGCCCGCCAACAACAGGAGAATCCCTCCCGTCATCAGATAGAAAAGAATCCATCGTCCCACTTCGCCCTCCTCCGGCATTCCCAGTTCCTTCCCGACTTATGGCACAATCGCATCATGCGTCTTTTCATCGCCTCGCCGGCCAGACTCTATGATTATACAGGATTGCGGAAGGAGTTTTCCGAAGTACTGGAGGGAACATGGGTGCAGGAGGAGAGCCTCCACCTCAC
>CAZGGT010000062.1:0-2773 GCA_964525335.1 uncultured Nitratifractor sp.
TTGGGGAAAGTATATCCCTCCTTTTTAAATCGTTCATTAACCATAGAGACGGAGCACTGTGCTAAGATTCGGGCACAAAGTCCTACGGAGAAAAAGGAGCGGCGAGGCATGGCGAAACGAAGGATCCGACCGGCCACGAAGAAAGAGATCGAAGCGATCCGGAAGCTCTTTCTCGAACACTATCCCGACAGCGTCACGGAGCTGAACTACCGCAATCTCTACGAGCTGCTGGTCTCCGTCATGCTCTCGGCCCAGTGCACCGATAAACGGGTCAACCTCATCACTCCCTCCCTGTTTGAAACGTATCCAGATCCGGCAACTCTCGCCAAAGCCGATCCGGAAGAGGTCAAGGAGCTGATCAAAACCTGTTCCTTCTTCAACAACAAGGCCAAAAACCTGGTCGCCATGGCAAAAATGGTAATGGAGGAGTATGGCGGGGAGATCCCCCTGGACGAGAAAGAGCTGGTCAAGCTCCCCGGCGTGGGACAGAAGACCGCCCATGTGGTGATGATCGAATACACCGGCGCCAACCTGATGGCGGTGGACACCCATGTCTTCCGGGTCGCCCACCGTCTGGGGCTCAGCGATGCGGACACGGTCAAAAGCACCGAAGAGGACCTGGTCCGGAAGTTCCGTACCGACCTTCACCGCCTCCACCAGGCGATGGTCCTTTTCGGTCGCTACATCTGCAAAGCGATCAAACCCGAATGCGAACGTTGCTTCCTGACCGAATACTGCAAGACCAAAGAGAGTTTCAAAGCCAAATAGGAGCGCAAAATGTATGGAGAGTATATCAACATGGGGCTCATGCTCCTCATTGTCGGAGCCACTTTCTGGCTCCTGCGTTCCCCGAAGAACAAAAATCCGGAAGAGCCTTCCGAATCCCATTCCGACGACAAGGAGACCTCCCGATGAACAAAATAGCGACTATCCTCTTGCTGCTGAGTTTCGCCCTTCGGGCGGAATTCAAATCCATCGACGCCGAAACGCTGCTGAAGATGCAAAAGGAGGGCGTGCCGGTCATCGATATCCGCACCCCCGGGGAGTGGAACCAGCGGGGCATCATCCGGGGAGCCCACCTGATGATGTTTTTCGACGCCCGGGGACGCCCCCACGCCAAAGAGTGGCTCCAGAAGCTCTCCCAGCTGGTCAAGGACAAGCGGCACCCCTTCATCCTCTACTGCGCCCACGCCAACCGAAGCAAAGCGCTCGGCAAATGGCTGAGCGACAAAATGGGCTACGAAAAGGTCTACGAGCTCAACGGCGGCATCGAATACGGCTGGAGGGACCTGGGAAAACCGGTGGTCAAACCGGGGCAATGAGAGCGAAAAGCCGGAAAGCCAAAAGCTAAAAGCGGAGAGCTTAGAGCCAATATCGTCCGACAAATTTTATCCGCCATCGACTAACGACTAACGACTAACGACTAACGACTAACGACTAACGACTAACGACTAACGACTATCGACTATCGACTAACACTTCCCCGATAGAATGAAATCGACGGTATTGTTGACGTAGGCGTTGTGTTTGTTGTCTTTGTGATAGACGATGTAGAACTTCCGTTTCATGGTATACCCCTGGAGCCGGGCTTCGTAGAGAACCCCGTTTTGGACCTCTTCGGCGACGGCGTAGTGGGAGACGATGGAGACGGTGGGATGTTCTTTATCCTTCTTGCTCCGTTTGACGGTCTGCAGCACCGCGGTGGTGTTGGAGACTTCCGAAAGGACGTTGAAATCCCGACACGCGACCCCCAACTCCTCGAAGACCTCCTGGAGGACTTTTCGGGTCTGACTCCCCTCCTCCCGGCAGACCCATTTGAACTCGTAGAGATCCTCCGGGCGCAACAGCTTGGGGATGGGAACGTTGCTGAAAACCACCAGTTCGTCCTCCCGCCACTCCCGGATCACCAGGTCGTCGTCGGCCACCTGGGCCTCGATGAGCCCCAGGTCGATCTTGTGATCTTTGAGCTCCTCGACGATTTTGCGGCTCACCTCGATGATCAGCTTCACGTCGTTGTTGATCACCTGACTGAGGGTATTGAGACACTCGCCGGGAAGAACGTAGTTGCCGATGGTAAAAGAAGTCCCGAGACGGAACGTGATCTTCTTGTTGATGATCTTGAGGATATCCCCTTCCGCTTCATGGATACACTTCTCCAGCCGTACCGCGATCTTGTAGAGCTCCTCTCCCGCCGCAGTCAGACGAATGCCGTTTTTCTTCCGCTCGATGATCTTGGTATCGAGATAGGTCTCCAGGAACTTGATCTGCTGCGTCACCGCCGGCTGGGAGATTCCCAGTTTCGCCGAGGCCCGGGAGAAGCTCCGCTCACGCACCACCGTTAAAAAAGTTTCCATCTTCGTAAAATCTTTGAGCATCTATCCCCCTCTCCTCCAACCTGAAAACAGATTGAAATAAAATAGTTATTTGCATTTAACGATATCCGATTATAGCATAAGTATAGATTATTTTTTGATGAGCGCTTTCTTTATTCCTCAAAGTTATTTCAGTATAAAAACAATTATAACCCTGACGAAGAAATTCTCTGTAAGGGAAAGCCGATATAATTGATCCACTATTTATTCAGATCTTCACAGAGACGAGGAAGAGAACCCATGCTCGATCAACTCAACGACGCCCAGCGGGAAGCGGCGACCCATATCGACGGTCCTCTGCTGATCCTCGCGGGGGCCGGCAGCGGCAAGACCAAGACCCTGACCACCCGCCTCGCCTATCTGATCGGCGAAGTGGGAATCGACCCCGCGAACACCCTCAC
>CAZGGT010000063.1:0-2190 GCA_964525335.1 uncultured Nitratifractor sp.
GGCAAGGTCACCTACGACCACATCACCGACCGGGAAGCCCTCGACGCCTTCGTCTGGCTCAGCCAAAAGGAGGGGATCATCCCCGCCTTCGAAAGCTCCCACGCCATCGCCTACCTCCTCAAAATGGACCCCGAAGCGATCCGGGGCAAACTCATCCTCGTCAACCTCTCCGGCCGAGGCGACAAGGATATGATCCAGGCGAAAGAGCTCTTGGATTTCGGAGGCGCGGAATAGCGCTGCGCGCAGCACGGAGCGTAATGTGCTCCGCACAGTCGCAAGCACGGGGCTGCGCCCCTCAAGACGCAAGTTGACAGAAGGATTAGGTATGAAATGTGAAAACCTCGAAGTCTGGAAAAGAGCGGCTGCCCTGAGCAGTACCCTCTATCTCTATTTCCGGGAGTGTAAGGATTTCGGCTTCAGAGATCAGATCACCCGCTCCGGCCTTTCTATCCCCAGCAACATCGCCGAAGGGATCGAGCGGGAATCCGACAAAGAGAGTCGAAGGTTCCTCGACATCGCCCAGGGATCCTGTGCCGAGCTCAAAACCCAAATCTACATCGGAATGAAGATCGAATACATCGAACGGGAAAAGGGAAAGCAATGGATCGACGAAGTCACCCAGCTCAACCGAATGATTGGAGGACTCAAAAAAAGCCTGATCACCGACACCGGCACATGAAACCCACCCCTATAACTTGTGACTTGCGACTTGTGACTTGCGACTAAAATCTTGAAAGGATCCACCATGAAAGCAATAAAATTCTATGAAAAACTCCTCAGCGAAATCGACGCCGACATCGAGATCGTCATCGTCGTCAACAAAAACTTCGACCAGCGTTTCGTCGACCCCGACAAAGAGCTCCTCAAAGAGGCGGGCTTCGAAGGGGAGCAGGACGAGGTCTGCCTGCTGCCGGAGAAGCGGCGGCTCTACGTGGGGGCCGACTCCATCAAGAGCGCCGACATCCGCTCCGCCAGCGCCGTGGCGGTCCGCTCCCTGGCGGGCAAGGGCTACCGCATCGCCAAGATGGCCAGCTACATGAGCCACCCCACCTGCACCGCCACCCTCCGGGCCCAGGTGGAGGGGCTGCTGCTGGGAGGCTACCGCTTCGAGCGTTACAAAAGCAAGCACTCCGACCGGCACCTCCACAAGGTCCGCCTCTCCCTGGAGGAGTACAACGGCTACGCCCTCGACATTCCCGCCGCACAGCGGGCCGTGGCCAAGGGGATCGTCAGCGCCGAAGCGACCAACTTCGTCCGGGACATCGTCAACACCGCCCCCGACGACTGCTATCCCGAGACCATGGCTCAAATCGCCGCCGAGATCGCCGCGAATCACTCCCATATGGAGCTGGAGGTCCTCACCCCCGCCCAGATGGAGAGCGAAGGGATGGGCGCCCTCCTGGCCGTCGCCCGGGCCAGCCGCCACGAACCCCGGCTCATCCACCTCGCCTACCGCCCCGAAAACCCCGTCGCCACCGTGAGCATCGTCGGCAAGGGGCTCACCTACGACAGCGGCGGGCTGAGCCTCAAACCCAGCGACTTCATGGTAACCATGAAGGCCGATAAGAGCGGCGGCAGCGCCGTCCTCGGCATCCTCAGGGCCGTCGCCGAACTCCACCTCCCCATCGAGGTCCACGGCTTCGTCGGCGCGGTGGAAAACATGATCGGCGGCGACGCCTACAAGCCCGACGACGTGCTCCGGGCCAAGAACGGCAAGACCATCGAGGTGCGCAACACCGACGCCGAAGGGCGCCTGGTCCTGGCCGACGTCCTCTGCTACGCCCAGGAGAAGGTCAAGGCCGACTACCTCTTCGACCTGGCGACCCTCACCGGCGCCTGCGTGGTCGGAGTGGGCCAGTATACCAGCGGGGTCATGGGCTTCGGCTCCGAACCGGTCCAGCGGGTCCTCTACGCCGCCAACACCCTCAGCGGGGAAATGGCGACGAAGCTCGACTTCAACCGCTTCCTCCGCAAAACCCTCAAGAGCGAGATCGCCGATCTCTGCAACATCTCCAACACCCGCTACGGCGGCGCCATCACCGCCGGCCTCTTCCTGGGCGAATTCATCGACGAGGAACACCGGGAGAAGTGGGCCCACATCGACATCGCCGGCCCCGCCTTCGTGGAGCACCCCTGGGGAGAAAACCCCCACGGAGCCAGCGGCGCGGGGGTACGGATGATGGTGCGGCT
>CAZGGT010000064.1:0-2222 GCA_964525335.1 uncultured Nitratifractor sp.
CGGGGAGCTCAAGATGGAGATCATGCACATGACCCACTCCATCATCGACGCCTGCTCTCTGGCGATCCAGACCCCCATTGGCACCCTGATCCACACGGCGGACTTCAAGATCGACCACACCCCCATCGACGGCTACACCGCCGACCTGCACCGCTTCGCCCACTACGGTGCCCAGGGGGTCCTCTGCCTCTTCTCCGACTCCACCAACAGCCACAACCAGGGCTTTACCAAGAGCGAGTCGGTGGTGGGCAAAACCTTCGACAGCCTCTTCGAACAGGCCAACGGCCGGGTGATCATGTCCACCTTCAGTTCCAACGTCCACCGGATCTTCCAGGCGATGGAGCGGGGGGTCAAGCACGGCCGCAAGATCTGCGTCATCGGCCGAAGCATGGAGCGTAATATCGAGACCACCCGGCGCCTGGGCTACATCGACATCGACGACAAATACTTCATCGAACCCCACGAGGTCAACAAGTACAAGGACAGCGAAGTCCTCGTCGTCACCACCGGCAGCCAGGGGGAGACCATGGCCGCCCTCTCCCGGATGGCCACCGACGAGCACCGGCACATCAAGCTCAAGCCCACCGATACCGTCATCATCTCCGCCAGCGCCATCCCCGGCAACGAGGCGAGCGTCTCCAAGCTCATGAACCTCCTCCTCAAGGCCGGCGTCACCGTCCGCTACAAAGAGTTCAGCGACATCCACGTATCGGGCCACGCCTCCCAGGAAGAGCAGAAGCTGATCCTGCGCCTGGTACAGCCCAAGTTCTTCCTCCCGGTCCACGGGGAGTACAACCATATCGCCGCACACGCCAAGACCGCCGTCAGCTGCGGCGTCGACGAACGCAACATCCTGCTCATGAGCGACGGGGACCAGATCGAAATCACCCCCAAGTATCTCAAGAAGGTCAAGACCGTCAAGGCGGGCAAACGTTACATCGACAACCAGAACAACAAAGAGATCTTCGCCGACGTGGTGGACGACCGGCAGAAGCTGGCCACCGAAGGAATCGTCAACATCGTCGTACGGATCTCCACCCAGAGCGGACAGATGGCCGACAAGCCCATCGTCACCGCCCACGGCCTGGTCCCCGACCGGGAGGACAAGAAGTTCGCCGCCGACATCGAGCAGCTCCTGGAGCAGTACCTGGCCACCTCCAAGATCGAGAAATCGGCCAACCCCAAGGTGATCGAGGACGACATCCGGGGCGTCGTGCGTAAACACATCCTCAAACGTTACAAGAAGTACCCCATCATCCTCCCCGTGGTCTTCCTGGTCTGAGCCGAGCGGAAGCGCTTCGGCCACTGTGTTATAATCCTTCCCAATGAACGTACACGACGCAGAAGCGGTCCGAGCCGCCAAAGAGACCTTACAGATCGAAGCGGAAACGCTTCGCCACGCCGTCGGTCAGATCGATGAACGCTTCGCCGAAGCGGTGGAGCGCATCCTGGCCCTCCGGGGCAAGCTCATCATCACCGGCATCGGAAAATCGGGCCTGGTAGGCGCCAAAATCGCCGCGACTCTGGCCAGCACCGGGACGCCCAGCTTCTTCCTCCATCCCAGCGAAGCGCTCCACGGAGACCTGGGGATGATCGGCCCCGACGACGGGGTCCTGGCCATCAGTTACAGCGGGGAAAGCGAAGAGCTCTCCAACATCCTTCCCCACATCCGACGCTTCGAAGTGCCGCTCCTGGCCATGACCGCCGATCCCGACTCCACCCTGGCCCACTACGCCGACGTGGTTCTCGATATCGCCGTGGAGCGGGAAGCCTGCCCCCTGGGGGCCGCTCCCACCTCCAGCACCACCCTGACCATGGCCATGGGGGACGCCCTGGCCGTCGCCCTCATGAAACGCAGAGATTTCCGGGAGGAGGATTTCGCCTCGTTCCACCCCGGCGGGAGCCTTGGGCGGCGCCTCTATCTGAAACTGGAAAAGATCGCCCGGCGGGAAAACCTGCCCGTTGTCGACGCGCACACGCCCCTCAAAGAGGCGATCGTCGTCATGAGCGAGGGGAAGCTGGGCAACGTGCTCGTCACCGAAAACGGCCGCCTCCGGGCCATCATGAGCGACGGAGACCTGCGCCGGGCCCTGATGCGGGAAGATTTCGACCTGGAGCGTCCCGTCCTCGACTACGCCACCCCCGATCCCCGAAGCCTGGAAGACCTCTCCATGCTCGCCAGCGACGCCCTGGCCCGGATGGAAGAATCCAAGATCCAACTG
>CAZGGT010000065.1:0-5751 GCA_964525335.1 uncultured Nitratifractor sp.
CGCCCGCAAACTCTGCGGCGACAAACCCCTGGCCTGCAACGTCCTCTACGCCATCAACGACTACGACCGGGTGGTCCGGGACTCCTGCGAGGCGGGGGCCGACATCATCATCACCGGGGCGGGCCTGCCCCTGACCATGCCCGAGGCTGCCAAGGATTTCCCCGACGTGGCCCTGGTCCCCATCGTCTCCACGGCCAAGGCCCTTCGGATCCTCTGCCGCCGCTGGGAGAAGGCCCACGGCAGGCTCCCCGACGCCGTCGTCGTCGAGGGCCCTCTTTCCGGCGGTCACCAGGGCTTCAAATACGACGACTGCTTCAAACCCGAAAACCAGCTCGAAGCGATCCTCCCTCCCGTCGTCGAGGAGGCGAAGAAGTGGGGGGATATCCCCGTCATCGCCGCCGGCGGGATTTGGGATCACGACGATATCGTGAAGATGATGGAGTTGGGAGCCGACGGCGTGCAGCTGGGGACCCGCTTCATCGGGACCGAGGAGTGCGACGCCAGCGAAACCTTCAAGCGCACCATCATCGAAGCCAAAGAAGAGGACATCAAGCTCTTCAAATCCCCCGTGGGATATCCCGCCCGGGGAGTCAAGACCGAGCTGCACCGCCGTATCGAGGAGGGGACCGCCCCCAAGATCGCCTGCATCTCCAATTGCGTCGCCCCCTGCCACCGGGGCGAGGAGGCCAAGCAGGTGGGCTACTGCATCGCCGACCGCCTCGGCGACGCCTACGAGGGCAAGACCGAGACCGGCCTCTTCTTCACCGGGGCCAACGGCTACCGCCTCAACGAGATCATCACCGTCAAAGAGCTGATGGACAAATTGCTCCATGGCGAGTAGGGGAGCGTTCCGTTCCGGGCGGCGTTTCGCGGCGCTGCTCTTTTTTCTTTGTTTTCCCGTATTTCTCTTCGCCTTGACCCATCTTCGTTCGATGGAGATGGGCTACGACCGCCTGACTCTCCATTTCGACAAGGCCTTTTCCAAAACACAGGTTCATCGGTTCGTCCTCAAGGGCAAGGGCTCCCTCCGCTACGTCTTCGACCTGAAAAACTGTCGGCTCGCGGGAAGCCACCTGACGGACAAACTCAAATACTCCGACAAGATCCGTTCCATCCGGGCGGGGCAGTATCGGCGCAATACGGTCCGGGTGGTGGTGGAGACCCCCGAGCCCTACGCGGTGGCCGACTACGCCCTGGACAGCACCACCTACGCCATCGTCCTTCCCAGGGGCAGCAGTGATCGGAGCCGAGCGATCAAAGGGCTTTTCGCCCAGCTGAAGAAACAGCCGGAGAAGCCCTCGGCCCCGGTGAAACGCCCAAAAAGGACGAAGAGGAAAACGAGCCGTTCCAAGCCCTCTCGGAAGGCGGCGAAACAAAGCCGCATCATGGCCGACGCTCCGCCCCGTCCCCACAAACGCTACACCATCATCGTCGATCCCGGCCACGGAGGACATGACAGCGGGGCCCTGGATCCGAGCCGCCGTTATCAGGAGAAGCGGGCCGTGCTGGCCATCGCCCTCAAGCTTCGCAAGCAACTGCGCAAGATGGGCTTCAACGTCGTCATGACCCGCAGCTCCGACCGTTTCATCAAGCTTCACCGCCGCACCCGCTACGCCAATCTCAAACATGGCGACGTCTTTGTCTCGATTCATGCCAATGCCGTCGGCCGCCTCATCCGCGCGAGCAAAATCCACGGCATCGAGACCTACTACCTCTCTCCCGCCCGGAGCGCCCGGGCCCGCCGGGTCGCGGCCAAGGAAAACTCCATCGCCTTCAGGAAGTACTACAAAAACAGCATGAACACCTTTCTCAAGACCCTGACCCGCTCCAAGATCATCCTCTCGAACAAGCTGGCCATCGACGTGCAGCGGGGGATGCTGAGCCGCCTGCGGGAGATCTACAAGGGGGTGGTCGACGGCGGGGTACGGCCCGCTCCTTTCTGGGTCCTGGTGGGGGCGGAGATGCCGGCGATCCTGGTGGAGACCGGCTACATCACCCACCCCTGGGAGAAGAAGCGCCTCTACGACCCCAGCTACCAGGACCGCCTCGCCCGGGGGATCGCCGAGGGGATCGCACGCTACCTGCGCAACCGGGAGAAGGAACTGGAGTAGCCACCTTCTCCGCCTGATTTCGTTACAATCTTCCGGAAAGCCAATGGAGCGTAAGCGGCAAGGAGGCGCGGAATGGATTACGATATCGTCAAATCCCTGCTCATCGCCCTGGCGTTGGGCTTCGCCATCGGAATGCAGCGCAGCCTCAGCTATCTGCGCAAAGAGGAGGCGAGCTTCGCCGGGAGTCGTACCTTCGCCCTCATCGCCCTGGCGGGCTATCTTTCGGGGTGGCTGGGGAGCGAGGTACCGGGATTCGTTCCGGTGGTCACCGGTGGTGTGATCGTGCTTCTCGCTCTCTCCTACGCCCTCAAGGTCCTGCGGCAGGAGCGCTGGGGGATGACGACCCAGATGGCGGCGCTGCTTACCTTCGCCCTGGGGTTGATGATCCGCTACGGATGGGTGGAGTATGCGGTATTCGTCGGCGTACTGGTCATCCTGCTTCTGGAGATCAAGCCGCGGCTCCGTCAGTTGGAACGCCATATCGCTCCGAGAGACATCCAGGCGGTGATCCTGCTGCTGGTGATGAGCTTCGTCATTCTGCCGATGCTCCCCGACCGGATGATCGGCCCGGGCCGGCTCTTCAACCCCTACCAGACCTGGCTCATGGCGGTGATCATCGCCGGCATCTCCTTCGTGGGCTATCTGGCGGTCAAGTTCCTGGGGGCGAAGCATGGCGTGCTGCTGACGGGGGCGGCGGGGGGGCTCATCTCCTCCACCGCCGTCTCCATCTCCCTCTCCAAGATGTACGATCGCAGCCGGGAATTGCGGGACAACTACGCCGCCGGGATCGCCATCGCCTGCACCTTCATGTATCTGCGGGTGCTCTTCGAAGCGTTCGTCATCCATCCCCGGCTGGCCTGGAACCTGACCCCCGCCTATCTGGGAGCGGCCCTGACGGGACTGCTGTTCGTCGCCTGGCTCTATCGTCACAGCACCCGGGCGGAGATCCGCGTGGAGGATCCCGCCATCAGCAGAAACCCCCTCCAGCTCAGCGAAGCGATCAAGTTCGGCCTTCTCTTCGGCGTGATCTACGGAGCCATCGCCTTCGTCCAGGGACGCTACGGCGACGTGGGGGTCTATCTGGTCTCGTTCTTCTCGGGCCTCACCGACGTGGATGCCATCACCCTCTCCCTCAGCGAGCTGGCCCGCAGCGGCAAACTGGAAGCCTGGCCCGCCATGACGGGCATCGTCATCGCCTCGGTGACCAACTCCCTGGTCAAACTCGGGATCGTCTACTGGCTGGGAGGCACGCGCCTGGGCTGGCGGGTCGCCCAGTTTTTCCTCCTGACCCTTGGGACCATGGCCCTGGGGCTCCGGATCGGGGGAATGTGGCTCTGATAAGGGTATGGTTATCCCGAGTGTCGCACACGATTTTGTTGTTGGTTCTATAAACTCCAATCTTCTTCGAAGATAAAATATTTAGTGGATTTTTAATATAAGGAATTATCTATTTTATTAATTATTAAGTCTACAATATTTATTATTTTATATAGGGAACTAAAAGGAAGGGACCAAAAGATGAAAAGAGTAAAAAGATGGCGGAGGTGGGTTGGATGTATGCTTTTGGCGGTGGGGTGGAATACTTTCCTCCTCGCCGATGATCTTCAAAAAGATCCGAAGTTCGGGCAAAACGGAGTCGTTCTGCAGCAGACGTCTCCCGAGAATTATTCGACGAAATTTTATGACATGATAAAACTTTCCAACGACAAATTCGTTACGGGAGGAATCACTTGGATCGACGGGCTGGAGAAACTGGTGTTGTACCGGTACGGGGCCAATGGAAAACTGGATACGAAATTTGGGGAAGATGGTGTGGCGATTGCCGATCATGTCTGTAATGACGGAGATGAGGAGTGTGGGCATTTCGAAACGGAACCGGGGCTGGAGGACATTGACGGCGACAGATTGGAGGATATCGTCTGGCACGGTCCGTCGGACAGCTTCTTCATCTGGCGGATGAGTCGCAACGGCAAGGTCTCCGAGGTCGATCTCGGGGAACTTCCGGGCTGGAAACTTCTTCCCTGATGGTATGAGGAGGAAGTGTCCTCCGATATCATAGAGTTTTCCGAGAAAGGTTCTGCTTGTTTCCAGACGAGCCTTGGTCGGAAAGCTTTAAGCTTTCCCATTTGGGACTTCCACAATGCTGAGTGCTGGGCGGACCTCTCTGTTGCAGCATTGTTACAAATCAAAGAAAAAAAGTTCAAAATATAAAGGAGAAGAAAATGAGAGGATGGTTTTCTGCCCGGCCTCTTTTGGCGGCTACCCTTATAATGGGATTGAGCGGGGTTTCATTGGCGGCAAAAAGCGGTAAGGTTGTATGCGGTAAACGTGATCTTTTGTTTTTCAAGGATTATCGTCTCGACAGCACTCTCCCGTCGAGGGATATTCGCTTTTACACTTCCGGTTTCGCTCAGAGCGGCGATATGGGCTCTCTCGTTGCAGGATCGTTGACCCAAGATACCGGAAGTGACGATTCGAGAGGCAGAGATGCGTTGATCATGAAGCTGGATGCGAGGGGCAACCTGAAATGGGCGAAGGTTTTTTGGCATGAACTGGCCCCTGGTGACAACTGGACAACAAAAAATGAAGGATTCGAGGGGATTATCCGCCTGAAAAACTTCTCCTTCGTGGCTTATGGTCCCATGGTCGAGAGCGAGACCAAGGTGGCGGGAGTGATGATGGCTTCGGTTCGGGCGACCGGAAAGATCCTGTGGAAAAAGTTCTTCAGGGTCAAAGACGATCAGCAGTCGCAGATTGCCCCGGCGCTTGAATTCAATTCGATTTCACCGCTAACGGATGGGACCTTCATTGGCGTAGGGAACACGTTGGCACGGGTATGGGACGATAAGCGGATGAAGTATGTCTATATCAACAAGGGGGTGCTCGCCCGCTTTTCCAAGACCGGGCGCGTGCTCTGGGCGAAGCGGTACTCTTCCGGCAAAGAATACATAGAGGGTGTCCAGGATGGCGAGCAGTGGGTTTTCGCTTCTGTCGCCGAGAAGGATGGTTCCCTTTATGTCCAGGGCAGTTCGCTGGATGCCTCCGATGATGGGACAGCCGATCACGCAATGATCCTTGCGAAGCTGGATATGGATGGCAGTTTGGTGTGGGTGCGCAAGTATCGCGATCTCCCCAAAGGGAAAGACCAGTATCTTTGGAATGTCACCGCCGGAGGGGTCGTTCCGACTGAAGAGGGGCTGCTCGTCTATCTCCAGGACCATGTCGCGGGGAGAGATATTCCCGATTACATTCGCGTTTTCCTAATGAAGATGGATGTCAACGGCGGGATCGAAGAGGCCTGGAAATCCCGAAGCCTCAAGGACAACGATATTCTCAACGGACAGCATATTCTTCCCGCCTACCCCAAGGGGACCTACCTGATGTTGTCGGGCATGGATGATCTTTCGAAAGTGGACAGTTCGGGCAAGGTGCTCAGGAAGATGGGGGTGCCGCACGGAGGGTTCGGAGCCACGAAGGATGGGGGGGCGGTCTTCAACGCCGCGTACCAGAATGGACACTTTGCGTGGATTTACCGCACCGACAGAACGGGGAGGGACCCCTGGGAGGAGTACTGGACAAAACCGGCACCGCTTCCAAAACAGCGGAATGTAGCCTCCGATTTCTCCATCGATGATATTGC
>CAZGGT010000066.1:0-3090 GCA_964525335.1 uncultured Nitratifractor sp.
ATGTGCGAGATCCCCAACAACGTCATCCAAATCGACGCTTTCAGCCAGGTCTTCGACGGTTTCAGCATCGGCTCCAACGACCTGACCCAGCTGACCCTCGGGGTCGACCGCGACAGCGAGATCGTCGCCTTCGACTACGACGAGCGGGATCCGGGTGTGCTCAAGATGATCGAGATGGCGGTACAGGGCTGTCAACGCAACGGCCGCCACAGCGGCATCTGCGGCCAGGCACCCAGCGACTACCCCGAAGTGGCGGAGTTCCTGGTGAAGCTGGGGATCGACTCCATGAGTCTCAACCCCGACAGCGTGCTGAAAACGATCCAGGATATCGTCGCACTCGAGAAAAAACTTGGAAGGATCTGAGATGTTTGAAAAATATCTGCCCATCGACGTTCCCGCGGAGCGGGAGAAAGCCTTTCTGGAAAATTTCGACAAAACCACCGGGGGAAGCGGCCGGTTGATGCTCTTCGCCGGCGACCAGAAGGTCGAGCACCTCAACAACGACTTCTACGGGCCCGGCATCCCGGAGGAGGACAACGACCCGGAGCATATGTTCCGCATCGCCTCGAAGGCCGAGATCGGGGTCTTCGCGACGCAGTTCGGCCTCATCAGCCGCTACGGACGGGACTACCACGACGTCCCCTACCTGGTGAAGCTCAACTCCAAGACCAATCTGGTCCCCTATACCGACAAGGACCCCTACAGCCAACAGTGGCTGGAGGTGGGGGACGTGGTGCGATTCAAAGAGCGGAGTGGCCTTGATATCCGTGGGGTTGGTTATACCGTCTATCTGGGCGGCGAGCACGAACACGCCATGTTCCGCGAAGCGGCGCGGATTATTCATGAAGCCCACGAACACGGGATGCTGGCGGTGCTTTGGATCTATCCCAAAGGCCCCTACGTCAAAGACGAGCACGACGCCCACCTCATCGCAGGGGCCGCCGGAGTGGGGGCCTGTCTGGGCGCCGACTTCGTGAAGCTCAAAGTGCCCTACGTCAATGGAACATTCGATCCGAACCTGCTCAAAGAGGCGACGACGGCCGCGGGCCGCACCGGCGTGCTCTGCGAAGGCGGCAGCAAGATCGACGCCGAAGCCTTCCTGACGGAGCTGCATCAGCAGATCCACGAAGGGGGCAGCCGGGGCAACGGCACCGGCCGCAACATCCACCAGCGCCCCCTGGAGGAGGCGGTCAGGATGGCCGACGCCATCTACGCCGTCACCAGCAAAAACGCCTCCGTCGAAGAGGCCCTGAAGATCCTGAAAGGATAAGAGCATGCGACACTACGACCTGATCGTCATCGGCGCCGGCCCCGGGGGCACTCCCGCCGCCATGGCCGCCGCCCAGTTCGGTAAAAAGGTGCTCCTCGTGGACAAACGGGGCGAGCCCGGAGGGGAATGCCTCTTCGAGGGGTGCATCCCCTCCAAGATCCTGGAAAACGCCGCCAACCGCTACGCCATGCTCAAGGCGGCGGAGGGCTTTCATGTGGAGCTGAAGAGCCCGCCCCAGATCCACTGGAAAGAGGTCCTGGAGGAGAAAGCGCGTATCATCCGGATGCGGGCCATGGGGGCGATGAAGCGGATCGAAGCGCTCCCGAGCCTGGAGTTTCGCAAGGGGACGGCCCGCTTCGTCGACGATCATACCGTCGAGGTGGATGGGGAGCGTATCGGCTTCGACCACGCCATTGTCGCCACCGGGGCCACGGCCCATCTGCCACCGCTCAAAGGGGAGGGGGTCGCCCGGGCCTGGACCAACGCCGATGTCTTCAAGAGCGCCGAGATCCCCAAAGAGATCGCCTTCATCGGCGCCGGGGCCATCAGCTGCGAACTGGTGCAGATGTTCGCCAAGCTGGGGACCCGGTGCCACATTCTCGAGCGGGGTCCCCGGATCCTCAAGCGGATCGACGAGCAGAGCGCCCTCATCGTGCAGAAGCAGATGATGGAGCAGGGCATCGACGTGATCCTCAATGTCGGCTTCGACGAGATCAGCGGCGGACCGGGCGAGTACACCATCCATTACACCCGGGACGGCACCGCCAGGAGCCTCGAAGTCCCCACGCTCCTCATCGCCACGGGTCGGGCTCCCAATGTCGAGGGGCTGGGGCTGGAGGCGGCGGGGGTCGACTACGACCGCCACGGTATCGTGACCGACGAGGGGATGCAGACCAGCCAGCCCCATATCTATGCCGTGGGCGACTGCGCCACCGGGCCCAGGTTCGCCCACTGGGCCACCTACCAGGCGGGGATCGCCGTCCACAACATCTACGCCCCGGCCCGGAAGCGCCAGGTGGAGCCCTCCAAGCTTGCCTGGGTCCTCTTCTCCGATCCCCAGATCGCATCGGCGGGTCTGAGCGAGGCGGAGGCCCGTGCCCAGGGGCTGGAGGTGACGACGGAGCTCTACGACTACGCCGTGGACGCCCGCGCCCAGATCGACCACGCCACCGAGGGGATCCTCAAGTTCGTGGTCCAGAAGGGCAGCGGCCGGATCCTGGGGGTACAGGTCGTCGGTCCCGAAGCCTCCTCCCTCAGCGGAGAAGCGGCCCTGATCGTCTCCCGGAAGATGACGATGATGGAGGTGATGGACGCCATCCATCCCCATCCCACCTACACCGAAGCCTTCGGCAACCTGGCCCGAACCGCCTTTTTCAAGGGGATGATGGCCCGGCGGCGGGGCTGAGCATCCCCTCGATGCCGGTTCGAGGCGGAAAACGGGTAGAATGACGGCCAAAGATCTTTTCCGGGAGATGTGAATGCACAAACACAAAAAGAAAAAACACCCCTTTCCGACGGCCCGCTTTCTCAAGCTGAGCTTCGTCTATTTCGTCGTCTTCGTCATGGTCTTCAGCCTCATCGACTACTATGCGCTGATGGCCTTCAACTTCCTCTGGCTCCTGGCTCTGGCGGCGGTGCTGGGGCTGGCCAGCGGCTGGATCCATATCAAAAAACACATTCGGGACAACATCGATCTGGTCGCCGACGAGCTGCTCTGATCCCGTTCGAAACGACGGTTCCGATGGAAAATCGTTAGTTTCGTAACATTTTTTTCTCTCCTCTTTTTCGGATATAATCGAGCCTGAGTGTCGGAAAAATGG
>CAZGGT010000067.1:0-1506 GCA_964525335.1 uncultured Nitratifractor sp.
CGGCCCACGTCCACGGCGTCCACCCGTTCCGCCCCCCGTTCCAGCAGCACCTGGGTGAAGCCCCCGGTGGAGCTGCCGATGTCGAGGCAGCGCTTCCCGGTGATCTCCAGGGGGTACTCCTCCAGGTATCCCGCCAGTTTCCGAGCGGCCCGGGAGACGTAGCCATCATTCTCCACGGCGATCTCCGCCCTCTCCGAACACTTCGCCGAAGGTTTGCGCACGACGGCCCCGTCCACCGCGACCTTTCCCTCCCGAATCGCCTCGGCGGCCTTGTTTCGGCTCCCGAAAAAGCCCCGCTCCAGCAGGAGAAGATCCAGGCGTTTCAAAAAAAAATTCCCCGAGCTTCCATGCGGCTCTCATGATCATCAAAGTTCTTCGCCACTTTTTCGACCTCCATCTCTCAGCTCTCCGCGCTTCGCTCTTCGCTGATCCGACTTTACCGAAACACCCGGAAATGGTCCACAATTCTGTAGGCCCGCAGCACATCCTCCTCTTTCGCCCCCGCTCCCACGTTGTGGATGATCAGCGGTTCGCCGTGGCGGTTGAGCCGGTCGGAGCAGATGCCGATGTGGTCCAGGTTCGATCCCGGCAGTTTCCAGACCACGATATCCCCGGGGCGGAAACGGTCCCGCACCCGGTACCCCCGGGCCGCCAGGTAGGCCTGGATGTTTTTGACCCGGCGGTGGTCGATGTTGGGATCGAGCCGGTCGGTGTAGTAGAGGCCTTTGTAGAGCTTCGGGTGGGCCTTTTTGTGCCGGTAGATCCGCTCCTGCAGATCGATCCCCACTCCCCGAAAAGCCCGCACCAGCACGTCGGTGCAGACCCCCCGGACGATGGGAACGTCCCCGCCGGGAAACCGGAGCTTCACGTAGGAAGGGTCGTAGATCAGGGTCCGTCCCACCTGGCTCCGCGCCGCCTCGATGAAGCGCTGCCGATCCGACGCCCAGAGCACCAACGGCAGAAGGACCAACAAAACAAGAAATCTTTTTTTCATCTTCCATCCTCCATCTTCCATCCTCCATCGAGCCATCGCTCGGCGATGGCTCTCAGCCCTTCCACATTGTCCGAAGCGAAAATCTTCAGGCCGTTGGCCCCCTCGCCTCCCCGGATCCCCTCGGACTCCAGGTGCTCCACGATCGCCTCCCCCGAGTGGATCATCAGGGGCCTGCCTCCGAAGTACTCCCGGATCGCTTCGGCAACCAGGGGGAAATGGGTGCAGCCCAGGATCACCGCGTCGGGCGACTCCTCCAGATCCCCGAAGTAATGCTCCAGCATCGCCTCCAGCACCGGGCCCTCCACGATCCCCTCTTCGACCACGGGGACCAGCATCCCCGTCTGCCGGGCGGTGACCCGGCGGTACCCCAACGCCTCCAGCTCCCGCTGGTAGCGCCCCGACGCGACGGTCGCCCGGGTGGCGATGATGAGGATCCGGGCGTCGGTGTCGGGCAGCGCGCGGCGCAGGGCCAGGATCCCCGGCTCGATCACCCCGTAGACCGGGTAGGCGCT
>CAZGGT010000068.1:0-2540 GCA_964525335.1 uncultured Nitratifractor sp.
GATCCCCACCTCCCGACTCCAGAGATGCCGGTCGACGTAGAAGAAAAAGCTGGGGACGTGGATCCCCGCCGTGAGGTTCTCCACCCAAACCAGGTCCCCGTCCATCAGGCTGTAGTTCATGCTGATGTCCGAGACCCGGTAGGGACGGACGAAGCTCAGGAGCAGCAGGACCGCCAGAGCGATTCCCCCGTAGATTTTCAGCCGTTTTTTCCTCCCCATGATGCGATATAATACTCCAAATTTCCTCAGGAGGTATCCATGCCCGCCAAAACCCTCATCATCGGCGCCGGGGGCGTCGGCAACGTCGTCGCCTTCAAGTGCGCCATGAACGCCGAGGTCTTCGGAGAGATCACCCTCGCCAGCCGCACCAAAGAGAAGTGCGACGCCATCGCCGCCAACGTGAAGGAGAAGACCAGCGTGACGATCCGTACCGACCGGGTCGACGCCGACCGGACCGAAGAGGTGATCGCCCTCATCCGCAAAACCGACGCCGACATCGTCATCAACGTCGCCCTCCCCTACCAGGATCTCAGCATCATGGACGCCTGCGTCGCCACCGGGACCGACTACCTCGACACCGCCAACTACGAACACCCCGACACGGCGAAGTTCGAGTACAAGGAGCAGTGGGCCCGGGACGGCGCCTTCCGCAAGGCGGGGATCATGGGGCTCCTGGGCAGCGGCTTCGACCCCGGCGTCACCAACGTCTTCGTCGCCTACGCGCGGAAGCACTACTTCGACACCATCCGGACCATCGACATCCTCGACTGCAACGCCGGGGACCACGGCTACCCCTTCGCCACCAACTTCAACCCCGAGATCAACATCCGGGAGGTCAACTCCAAGGGACGCTACTGGGAGAAGGGCGAATGGAAGGAGACCGAGCCCATGGAGATCAAGATGGTCTGGGACTACCCCGAAGTCGGACCCAAGGACAGCTACCTCCTCTACCACGAGGAGGAGGAGTCCCTGGTCAAAAACCTCCCCGGCCTGGAGCGGATCCGCTTCTGGATGACCTTCGGCGAGAGCTACCTGACCCACCTGAAGGTCCTGGACAACGTCGGCCTCACCCGCATCGACCCCATCGAGGTGGACGGCTGCGAGGTCATCCCCCTCCACGTCCTCAAAGCCCTCCTCCCCGACCCGGCCAGCCTCGGCCCCCGTACGAAGGGCAAGACCAACATCGGCGTCGTGGTCCACGGCCTCAAAGACGGCAAGGAGCGGACCGTCTACATCTACCAGGTCAAAGACCACCAGGAGTGCTACGCCGAGGTGCTGAGCCAGGGAGTCAGCTACACCACCGGCGTCCCGGCGATGATCGGCGCCAAACTGATGCTGCAGAAGGTCTGGTACGAAGAGGGGGTCCACAACATGGAGGAGTTCGATCCCGATCCTTTCATGGAAGAGCTCAACCGCCAGGGCCTCCCCTGGCAGGTGATGGAGTTGGAAAGCCCCGAAGCCCGGAAGGTCGGCTGAGCCCCTCCAGCATCGATAACGAACAGAGGAACAGAGAAACCGAGGAATAAAGAACAGGGGATCGCCTGAAAAATCCACTCACCTTCCCACCTCTCACCCTTTCCACCGAAATCTCCATAAACCCAACACCGACACCGACACCAACACTTTACGTTACAATGACGCAAAAGATATTTTCTAATAAAACGTAATGAAGGATCGAAAAAAATGAATACCCTCGTTAGAAGATGCGGAGTCGCTGCGATCGCCTTGGCCATGAGCACGGCGGTACAAGCCGGCCCCGAAGCCGACCACTACAAACACCTCATCGGCACCAGTATCTTCAGTGCCAACAACCTTTATCTCCAGACGGGATGGTACGACATGGATGGAGGCAACAGCGGGGCCGATCCCGAAATGAGCAACGCCAACTTCGTCGGCAGTTACTATTTCGGGAAGATCGGGGATACCTGGAGACCCTTCGTCCTGGGTGGTTTCGGTTTCACCAAGATCGAGCAGAATCCTTCCACAGTCGGCGGGACGACCGGGGACATCGACCTCGACTCCACCTACCTCAAACTCGGCGGCGGGATCAACTACAACCCTACCGCCAATATCGGCCTGGTTCTTGGAGCCTCCGGTCTCTGGATGAGCACCGACGGCAGCTACAGCGGAACCGACTCCGTCATGAAAAGCTATTTCGATCATGACAGCGATACCACCCTGTACGATCTTTTCGGAGGGATCAACCTCCATACCGAGATCAACGGCTACAAACCCTACGCCAGTTTCACCGCCCACTACCTGAACGTCGACTACGACTTCGGTCTTTCCGATACCGACGGCTGGAGCGGCGATTTGGCGGCGGGCCTTTACACTCCGACCCTCACCACCTGGTGGGACTTGCCGGTCCGAGCCCATCTTTATGTGGCCGGTACCTTTCTCTCCAGCGACCTCTCCGATGTCACCTATTTCGACAATGCCTTCAGTGGCGGGATCAGCCTCCTTTGGAAAATCGGTCCCAGGATTCCCCTCTTCAACGGGGCCTTCAAAGAGACCGAACTCGCCTTCAATCTCCAGGGGAC
>CAZGGT010000069.1:0-9802 GCA_964525335.1 uncultured Nitratifractor sp.
GATGCGGCAGGGGATCTCGCTGCGGATGAAGGCGAGGTCTCCCTGCCCGGGGTCGGGGCGCAGGCCGCAGTTGACGCCGTCACAGAAGAAGCCTTCGACATTGGCCAGGCCGTTTTTGAGGGAGGTGATGGTGAACATGGAACGCTCCGTTCGGATTTGGATATGGATGCAATTATAGCGTTTAGAGGATGTTGGATTCTGGATCTTGGATTTTGAATGAAGGGGTGGAGATTTAGAGATGGGGATAGGCCCGGAAAGGGACCCGGGAAGAGTTAGGCGATCTCCGCTTCGGCGGCTTTTTTGCGCATGGTGCGGAGGGTGGAAGCGGCGACCTTGATTTTCTTGCGGGTGCCGTCTTCGAGGGTGACGCGGACGGTCCGGAGGTTGGGGAGCTGCCGCTTCTTGGTTTTGTTGTGGGCGTGGGATACGTTGTATCCGACCAGGGGGCCTTTACCGGTTACTTGACATCTTCTTGCCATGATCGAGCCTTTTGAAAATATGGTTTTGTTTTCAGGGAGTTCCGGGAGAACCGGCACGGGGGCACTGCTCCCACCCTAGAAAAAGTTTTGCGATTCTACAGAAAGAACCCTTAAACCCGGATTATGCACTCGCTTTCATTCCCCTGGCACCAGGCATTGGAGGCATGGGAGATTTGTCTGAAGCCTCGACGCACCTTCCGGGTGCGCCTACGTTTCAGCCAAACACCCCTGCACACCAAGCCCTGGAACCATCGAAACGAAATCGAGTGCACAATCCGGGTTAGAAATTGATGTTGGATTTTGGATTTTGGATTTTGGATGTTAGATGGTTTGGATGCCGAAGGGCGTTCGGAGTGTTCCGCCGGGGAACGCTCTTTACCAAACGCTGCACGCTGCGCACTACATGCTTTTATTCCGTCACGATGGCGCTCATGTAGCCGACGACCTGCTGGGTGTCTCCGCTGGCGTCTGCGCTGGTGCGGTAGTCGAGGAGCTGCGTCTTCCAGCCGTGCTCTTTGGCGACGGCGACGAGGGCTTTGATCCCCAGGATGCCGCAGGCTTCGCAGCCCCGGTCGAGGGTGGCGAGATCTTCGTTGGCGACGCCGGCGAGGCAGATCTCGTCGAGGCGTTTGGCCTGCTCCAAGGTGTAGAAGTGGCTCAGGTCGGAGCTGATGACCACAGCGGTCCCCGGATCGGCCAGGAGCGCTTCGAGGATGGGGACCAGTTCGGTGTAGTCGATGCGGCCGTAGATCAGCTCCACCACCTTCGCCCCGGGCTCGTAGTGGCGGATGAAGGGCATCTGGGTCTCGGTGCTGTGCTCCTTGTCGTGGGCTTCGGGGACGAAACTCAGCCCGAAGCGCCGGGCCAGCTCCTCGGCGTAGGAGCGGTCGATGGCCAGTTCGCCACAGGGGGTGGGGTAGCGGTCCTGGAGCCCCACGCTGACTCCTTCGAAATAGACGTGGTGGCTCGGCCCGATCACCACGACCCGTTCGGGCCGGGCGTTGCCCAGGATCCGGTGGGCGATGTTGGCGGTGAAACCGCTGTAGATGTAGCCGGCGTGGGGGGCGATGATCGCCCGGGGTTTGGCCTCCAGTACACTCTTGTCCTTGAGGGCTTCGTCGAGGATGCCGTTCCAGTGGGCGATCATCCTCTCGATCTCCCCGCAGGAGGCGGGGTAGAAGGCGCCCAGGTTTCCGGGATTGCGTATCATGGTTTTCTCCTTTGTCGTTGGCGGTTTTTTATTGTTTGAGTGGGTAGTGGGTAGTGTGTAGTGGGTAGAAGGGGAGGGGGCATTTGCCTCCTCTCCCTGAACACAACCTATCAATATTATCAAGGTCAGAAAAACTCTTTTCACTTTCTCTTTCCTTGTACTCTACGCACTACCCGCTACCCACTACGCACTGTCTGGCGATATCATCGCCAGACTCCCTCGATCGCCCGGTTGCAGGCGGGGCAGTGGCCGTTTTGCAGGATGTTCTTGGTCACGTGGTAGCCCCGCCGGACGATGAGCTCCAGGCCGCAGCCGGGGCAGGTGGTGATGCCGTCTTCGGGGACGTTTCCCATGTAGATGTAGGCCAGACCCGCCTTGCGGCCGATCGCCTCCGCCCGCTTCAGGGTCTCCAGGGGGGTAAAGCCCTTGTCGGTGACCTTGTAGTCGGGGTGGAAGGCGCTGATGTGCCAGGGGGTGTAGGGGTCGAGCTCCTTGGCGATGAACTCGGCGATCTGCGTCAACTCTTCGTCGCTGTCGTTGTCCCCCGGCACGATGAGGGTGGTGCATTCCACCCAGAAGCCCCCGGCCTTGAGCCGCTTGAGGGTGTCGAGGACCCCTTCCAGGGAGCCTTTGAGGGTCTTTTTGTAGTAGTCGGGGTTGAAGCTCTTGATGTCGATGTTGAAGCCGTCGATGATCCCCTTCATATCTTCGATCACCTCGGGGGTCTCCATCCCGTTGCTGACGAAGACGTTTTTGATCCCCCGCTCTTTGGCCAGGAGCGCCACGTCCCGGGCGAAGGGGTAGAAGATGGTCGGCTCGTTGTAGGTGTAGGCGATGGTTTCGCACCCTTTTTCCACCGCCGCCTCCACCAGCTGCTCCGGCGTCACTTCATAGCTGCCGCTGAGGTCTTTGGTCTGGGAGATCTGCCAGTTCTGGCAGAAGTGGCATTGGAAATTGCACCCCACGGTTCCCAGGCTCAGGGCGAAGCTTGCGGGGAGGAAGTGGTAGAGGGGCTTCTTCTCGATGGGGTCGATGTTGAGGGCCGAGACCTTGCCGTAGACCAGGGTCTTGAGACGGCCTCCTTCGTTGGCGTTGACCCCGCAGATGCCGGTCTGTCCCTCTTTGAGCTTGCAGTAGTGGCGGCAGAGCTCGCAGACGATCCGATCTCCCTCCTGCCGGTAGAATCCCGAATAGCCCCGCTCGGCGACGGGGGTGACTTCACGCTTCATGGCTTGCATCTCATTCCTCCTCTTCGATCTTCTCCGCCTGGTAGGTGTAGATCACCGGATGGGCCTCCAGGCAGTTGGGGGCCAGCCCCGCCTTCTGGCAGAGGGTGGCGAAGAACATGTCGAAATCGGGGAGCTGCTCCCAGACGCTGGGGAGGTAGGTGGCCTGGTGGTTCCCCAGCCGCAGGATCACCCCGTCGATCCCGGGACGGATCTTGGACCGCAGGTCCGCGCTGTCGGTGTAGGGGAGCTCCCGGGGCGGAGTGAGCAGGGAGATCTCCAGCCGGATCTTGTCGTACTCCTCCGGCCGCAGGGGGCTGAAGCGGGGGTCGGAGAAGGCCGCCGCCTTGGCGTTGTGGATCAGGTCGTCGATCAGGGGCTGGTGGGCGACGATGGAGCCGATGCAGCCCCGCAGCTGCCGGTTTTCGTTAAGGGTGACGAAGGCGGCACCCGGCTCCGCCAACCAGGGGTGCTCTCGCAGCAGCGCCTCCCGGTCGATCAGTTTCTTTCCCGTGAGCTCTTCGGCGATCGCCTTGCGGGCGATCTCGAGCATCACTTTTTCTTTCGCTTTCTCCATGGTCGATTCCTCTCTTTCGCTCGTAGTTAAAATAAAAATACCATAGAGACTGCGTTTCGGATGCGACCCAGGTTGCACCACTCTCCTGTGATATAATTTGCCACTTTCCATCCAAAGGCAGAACATGCTCGTAGCCCCCAGTATCCTCTCCGCCGACTTCGGCCGTCTGGCCGAGGAGGTCCGCGCCATCTGCGACGCCGGGTGCGACCTGGTCCACGTGGACGTGATGGACGGCCACTTCGTCCCCAACCTGACCATCGGCCCCGTGGTGGTCGAGGCGGTGGCCCGGGCGGCGACGAAGCCCCTGGACGTGCACCTGATGGTGGAGGACAATAATTTTTTCGTCGATCTCTTCGCCCCCCTGAAGCCGGAGTTCATCTCCTTCCACCTGGAGAGCGAGCGGCACCCCGACCGCCTCATGCACAAGATCCGGGACCTGGGGATCCGCCCCGCCCTGGTCCTCAACCCCCACACCCTCCCCGAAGAGACGGAGTTTCTCCTGGAGGGGCTCGACATGGTCCTGCTCATGAGCGTCAACCCGGGCTTCGGCGGCCAGAAGTTCATCCCTAACGTCCTGGAGCGGGCTCAGCGTCTCAAGGAGCTCATCGCCAAACGCAACCCCGACTGCCTCATCGAGGTCGACGGCGGAGTCAGCGACGCCAACATCGCCGAGCTCAAAGCGGCGGGGGTGGACGTGGTGGTGGCGGGAAGCTACGTCTTCAAGCACCCGGAGGGGGTCGGAGAGGCGATCGCCTCTTTGAAGTGAATGGTTAAAGGTGAAAAGTGAAGAGTTGTGGATGGGATCGCTTTGCGATCCCTTTTTTTTGAGAGAAAAGGGAGGATAAATTGAACGGTTCATTGAAAAAAGAAGGCTTTGCAACGCAAAGCCCACCAAAACCTTTCACTTTTCACCTTTCACCTTTCACCCCCGCACGAAAAGGATTTTCGTGCGGGTAAAGATCTGCGGCATCACCAGTTACGAGGACGCCATATTGGCCGTCGAAGCGGGGGCCGACGCCCTGGGCTTCGTCTTTTACCCCCCTTCGCCCCGCCACATCGCTCCCGAGGCGGCGGGGGAGATCATCCGGAGGTTGCCTCCCTTCGTGGAGAAGGTGGGGCTTTTCGTGGAGGAGAGCGCCGAGCGGATCGACGAGCTGGCCCGCCTCTCCCGCATCACCCTGGCCCAGATCCACTTCGACGTGGACGAAGCCTTCCTGGAGGGGATCGAGTGCCCGACCCTGCCAGTGGTGCGGGCGAGGGGGCCGGAGGACCTGGAGCGTTTCGCCGGGCGCTACCGGCTGGTGGACGCCTACAGCGACGCCTACGGGGGCAGCGGCAGGCGGCTGGCCCTGGAGTGGTTCGAGGGGAGGGACTGTTCCCGGATCGTCATCGCCGGGGGGCTGACACCGGAAAACGTGGAGGAGCTGGGGGGCTACGGTTTCTACGGCTGCGACGTCAGCAGCGGGACCGAAGCGGCCAAGGGGGTCAAGGACCCGGCCAAAGTCCGGGAGTTCGTCCGCCGTGCAAAAGCTCTTTGAGGAACTCACCGGCGCCTTCCGCCGGGCTGGCGGGGAGATCGGCTACGAAGCCTTCGAACGGATCGTCCGCAAGCACGCGACCCTCTTCGAGGATGCGGAGACGATCTTCCTCCTGCTCCAGGCCTCGGGCTACCCCATCGAGGAGTCGCTGACGGGCTACCGGCTCAAGACCTGTTTCACTCCCTGGCGGGAGCAACGCTACTGCATCGTCGACATCGAGACCAACGGCTCCAAACCGGGCCGTTCCCAGGTGATCGAGATCGGGGCGGTGATGCTGGAGCGGGGAGAGATCGTCGACCGCTACGAGACCTTCGTCGCCTGCGCCTACCTTCCCGAACACATCACCAAGCTCACCGGCATCGAACCCGTCGACCTGGTGGACGCCCCCAGCCGCAAAGAGGCGCTGACGGGCCTGCGCACGTTTCTGGGCGACGCGGTTTTCACCGCCCACAACGTCCGTTTCGATCACAGTTTTCTCAACGCCTCCTTCCAACGTTTCGGCCTGGGACCCATCGGCAACCCGGTCCTCTGCACCATCGACCTGGCCCGCCGAACCTTCGAGAGCGAACGCTACGGACTGGCCTATCTCAACGATTTTCTCGGCCTGGAGATGCCAGCCCATCACCGGGCCTACAACGACGCCCTGGCCGCCTCCAAAGTATTGTTGAAATCCTTCGAGAACATTCCGGAGTACGTCAAAACGACCGACGATCTGCTGCGTTTTTCGAAAGCGGGGAGGGGGAAGAGTCGTTAGTCGTTAGTCGTTAGTCGTTAGTCGTTAGTCGTTAGTCGTTAGTCGTTAGTCGTTAGTCGTTAGTCGTTAGTCGTTAGTCGTTAGTCGTTAGTTCCGGGCGGATAAAATTTGTTGAGGGATATCAGCTTTCAGCTCTCAGCTCTATGCTTTTCGCTTTAAGCTTTAAGCTCTCCGCTATCCGGCAATGCCGGATACCTCAAAGCATCATTCCCTTGATGATATAGAAGATCAGGGCCGAGACGGCGGCGGCGGCGGGGACAGTGATGATCCAGGCGGCGACGATCTTTTTGACGGCGCTGCGTTGGACGTATTTGGTCTTGGCGACTCTCTTGAGGGCTTTGGACTCTTTTTTGAGCTCCTTCTCCTTTCGGGTGATGAGCTCGAAGAGCTCGACAATGCGCTGATAGTCCTCCTGGCTCTTGTCGGTTTTCGATTCGAGAGTTTTGAGTTCACTGCGGTAGGCATCCAGACGGGCCTTGAGCTCCTCGACCTGCTGCCGTTCCTCCCGGATTCTGTACTCCAGGCGCTGGGTCCGATCGAGCCATTCCCGGAGGAAACCGACCCCGAAGACACCCCCCAAGGCGATGTGGGTGGAGCTGACCGGGAGCCCCAGTTGGGAAGCGATGATGACGGTGATGGCGGCGGCCAGAGCGATGGAGAAGGCGCGGATCTGGTCCAGTTCGGTGATTTCGCTGCCGACGGTTTTGATGAGCTTGGGTCCGTAGAGGGCCAGCCCCAGGGAGATCCCCAGGGCACCGATCACCATGACCCAGAGGGGAATGGCCGCCTTGGTGGAGACGGTGGAGTGGGCGAGGGCGTCGTAGATGCCCGCCAGAGGGCCGACGGCGTTGGCCACGTCGTTGGCCCCGTGGGCGAAACTCAGCAGTCCCGCGGAGAAGATGAGGGGGATGGTGAAGAGGACGTTGACACTCTCCCGCTCATTGTCGAGACGGTGTCCGTACTTGGCGATCGCCCCCTTCACCAGAATGTAGATGAGAAATGCGGCGATGAGGCCGAGCCCTGACGCGGTGGGGAAGCCCAGTTTGACCAGATGTTTCATTCCCTTGAGAATCAGGTAGGTGACGAAGGCCCAACCCATCACCGCCACATAGACCGGGACCAGCTTCATGGCGGCGCTTTTGGTGTCTTTCTTATAGAGAATGGTTTTTTTGATGGCGTAGAGGAATCCGGCGGCGATGATGCCGCCCAGAATGGGAGAGATGATCCAGCTCGCGACGATTTTGCCCATGGTTCCCCATGCGACGATGGAAAAGCTTCCCGCCGCAGCGATCCCGCCTCCCATAACCCCTCCGACGATGGAGTGGGTGGTGGAGACGGGGGCTTTCAGATAGGTGGCCAGGTTGAGCCAGAGTGCGGCGGCGAGCAGGGCGGCGGTCATGGCCCAGACGAAATATTGGGGATCGGCGAATGCGGCGGGATCGATGATTCCTTTTTTGATCGTGCCGGTGACGTCTGCGCCGGCGATGAGGGCTCCCGCCGATTCGAAGATCGCGGCGATGAGGATCGCTCCCATCATCGTCAGGGCTCTGGAGCCTACGGCGGGTCCCACATTGTTGGCGACGTCGTTGGCTCCGATGTTCATGGCCATGTAGGCGCCGAAAACCGCGGCGACCGCCAGAAAAGGATTGCCGGGGATTTTATTCCATGTGGCCAGAAGGACCAGGGCCATGAAGACCAGGGAAAGCCCCAGTCGCATGAAGTCGGGCTGACTCTTCTTGGCCGCTTTTTTCTGCATCTTTTCGAAGGTGTTGATTTCCATCGTTCGACTCGCTTTCGCTGGATTGGAATGGGCATGTTTATGGTAGCGCAGCTTATGTTAGCGCTCTCTGATGGCCTGTGCCTCTTTTCCTCCGCCACCTTATCAAGGAATGGTTACACTTTGGAAACGTCGAGGAGTGGCGGGCCGAAAACAAAAAAGATAGAATCACAGGAGAGGAATTTCGAGGAGCGACCATGAAAGCTGTGCCGCTGATTCTTATCGTAGAGGATGAAGAGGATATTTTGGAGTTGGAAGAGTTCCATTTGGAAAGGGCCGGATACGAGGTTCTGGGATTCCGTTCGACCCGGGGGGTGGAACAGGCTTTGGAAGAGGAAGAGGTGACACTGCTGGTGGTCGATCGGAATCTCCCCGGTATCGAGGGGAGTGAATTTGTGGCCGGATTGCGGGAGCGGGGCTATTCCCAGCCGGTGATCTTCGTCACGGCAAAGGATCGGGATGACGAGGTGGAAGAGGGATTTCTCCGTGGAGGGGACGACTATCTGCGCAAACCGTTCAACATGAATGAACTGGTCTGGAGGGTTCGGGCTCTATTGCGCCGCGTCGGAGAGGGGGCGAGGGAGTCTCTACGGCATCGGGAGCTGTTGCTCGATCCCGAAAGCAGACAGGTATGGAGGGGAGAGGAGTCGCTCCCCCTGAGCCGTCTGGAGTTCGATCTGCTGCATTATCTGATGCGGAACCGGCGGCGGGTCGTCAGCCGGGAAGAGCTGCTGGAGGAGGTTTGGGGAGACGAAGAGGAGCGGGGTCCCAAGAGCGTCAACGTCGCCGTCACCCGTCTCAAGAAAAAGATCGACCGTCCCGGTGACGCTTCCCATATCGAATCGGTTCGGGGGATCGGGTACCGCCTATGTTGAGACTGCACCAGCTCTTTTTCCGCCGCTTCGCCCTCTTCCTGATCGGGGTCTTCGTCGCGGGGGCGGCGCTGGGCTACGTGCTGCTGCGCCAGATGGAGATCGGGACCCACGAACGGATGCTCCGTCAGACGCTTTTTCTCCTGGAGAAGGATCTGGAGAGTCTCGCTCCCGAGGCCTTCGCCGCCCGGATCCGTCAGCTCAGGCGCGCCACCGGAATCCGGGTGACGGTGATCGCGCCCGACGGAAGGGTCCGGTTCGAGAGCGACCGGGATCCGGCGGGAATGGAGAATCATTCCGACCGCCCCGAGATCCGGCAGGCCCGGGAGAGAGGGAGAGGGGTCAGCGTCCGTCGTTCCCGGACCCTGGGGAGCGATCTGCTCTATGTGGTGCAGCGGACCCCGGAAGGGTACCTCCGGCTCGCCTACTCTCTGGAGCGGATCAACGCCCAGCTGCTCTCCTTCTGGCTCAAAGCGCTGCTTTTTCTGGGAGCCGTGCTGGGACTGCTGTTGCTGCTCAGCATCCGCTTTCATCGCCGTATCGACCGGGACATGGAGATTCTCCGGGACTCTCTGGATCGGCTGCTGAACAAAGAGTTCGACCACCGTCCCGCAAAGATCCGCTGCTGCCGGGAGATGGAGGAGATCGGAGCCCGGATCCGGAAGGTGGCCAAGAAACTGGCCAAACGGGAACGCCAGAAGGCCAAATACACCCGCAAGCTCAAAACCCATGCCCGGCGTCAGAGTGAGATCATCTCGGCCATCGGTCACGAATTCAAAAATCCCGTCGCCGCCGTCATGGGCTATGCCCAGAGTCTTCTGGAGACGGAGGGGATCGATGCGGCGACCCGGCGCCGTTTTCTGGAGAAGATTCGCGCCAACGCCGACAAAATCAGCCGGATGATCGACCGCCTCGCCCTGGCGATCCGCCTGGAGAACCGGGGATTCGAACCCCGCAAGAGACTTTTCCCTCTCCGTCCGGTGGCCGAAAGCGTCCGGGAGACGCTGCTGCGGAACTATCCCGACCGGGAGATCCGATTGGAGTGTGACGGCGAGCCGCGTGTGCGGGCCGATCGGGATATGATCGAGCATCTGCTTCTCAATCTGACGGAAAACGCCCTGAAATATTCCGAAGGGGCGGTACTTCTGCGCTGCGATGCCGAACGGCTGGAGGTGATCGACCGGGGCATCGGCATCGAGGAGAAGGAACTGGGGAAGATCACCAAACGGTTCTACCGGGTCGACCGCCTCCGCTGGAACAATTCCATCGGCGTGGGACTCTTCATCGTCAAATACATCCTCCGGCTTCACGACACGGAGCTGGAGATCCGCAGCGTGCCCGGGGAGGGATCGGTCTTCGGATTTTCCCT
>CAZGGT010000070.1:0-7431 GCA_964525335.1 uncultured Nitratifractor sp.
CATCCCCGAGGCGCTGGCGGCCCCGGCGGCGGACTGGATCGACTCTTTCTGGATCGTGCCGTCCAGGTCGTCGGCGCCGAACTCCTGGGCCAGGAGGGCCAGGCCGACGGTGGAGGTGACCCAGTAGGCCTTGAGGTGGGGGATGTTGTCCAGGAGGATCCGGCTGATGGCGTAGGTCTTGAGGATCTCCTGGGCGGTGGGAAACTCCTCGACCCGCAGGAAGTTGTTTTCCCGCTGGTAGACCAGGGGGATGAAGGCGTTGAAGCCGCCGGTCTCCTCCTGGAGCTCCCGCAGGCGCAGCATGTGGTCGATGCGGTGCTCCCGCTTCTCCACGTGGCCGAAGAGCATCGTGGCGTTGCTCTGGCGTCCGCGGCGGTGCCAGAGGCGGTGGATCTCCAGCCACTCTTCGGAGCTCACCTTCCCTTTGCAGATGTAGTCGCGGACCTCTTCGTCGAAGATCTCCGCCCCGCCTCCGGGCATGGAGTCGACGCCGCTCTCGATCATCAGATCGATCATCTCTTCGTAGCTCAGGCCGTTCTCCCGGGCCAGGAAGTTGACCTCGGCGGCGGTGAGGGCTTTGACGTGCAGGTCGGGGAAGGCCTCCTTGATCTTGCGAAACGCCCCCAGGTACCAGTCGATCCCCGCTTCGGGGTTGTGGGCCGAGACGATGTGGACCTCCTTGGCCCCCCGCTCCCGGGCTTCGGCGGCGATGGCGAGGATCTCCTCGTGGCTCATGGTGTACTGGTTAGGGTTTTTGCGGCTGGCGCTGTAGGCGCAGAATTTGCAGACGTCTTTGCAGACGTTGGTGGGGTTGATGTGGCGGTTGATGTTGAAGTAGCTTTTGCGGCCGTACCTGCCCTCCCGGATCCGGGAGGCGAGCTCCCCCAGGGTCAGGAGATCCAACCCGTAAAGGGCGGTCCCCTCCTCCCGGTTCAGCCGCTCCCCCGCTTCGATTTTTTCGATCAGTTCCCGCTCGTTCGGCGCCGTCATGTCCCGTCCCGTCCTGTGGCTCCGGAGGCGGTCGGCCGAGCGTCGGCCCGGCGGCCTCCGGGGATGAAGTTTCGGTATTATACAGAAAAAGCGGAGAGCATAGAGCCGAGAGCGTAGAGCGAAAGTGGATCGAAACGTCCTCCCGATCGGCTCTGTGCCCTGCGCTCTCCGCTCTACGCTTCCGACAAAAGGAGTCCCCTTGAGCGACCTCAACAGCCGTGTCGAAGAGCTCCTGTACGAGAACGCCCCCGACTTCAAGATCGCCCAGGTGATCAAAAAGGATCTCCGGGAGTACTTCGCCACCCTGCCCGAGCTTTTCGCCGAAACCGGGGGCAAGGATTTCCTGGTCCGGCATACCCGCCGGATCGATACGGTGATCCGCCTCGCCTACAAGGTGGCGGTCCGGGAGATGTTCGGCACCTACACCCCCCTGAAAAACCAGATCCCCCTGGCCCTGGCGGCCCTAGGAAGCTACGGCCGGGAGCAGCTCTGCCTCTACTCCGACATCGATCTGATGCTGGTCTACGAGGAGGTCCCGGGTTATCAGATCAAAGAGTTGATCGAAAAGATCCTCTACCTCCTCTGGGACAGCGGCCTCAAACTGGGCCACCGGGTCCACGAAGTCTCGGAACTCCCAGAAGTGGCCCGGGAGGAGATCACCATCAAGACCGCCATCCTCGAATCCCGCTTCATCGAGGGCTCCAAATTTCTCTGGACCGGGGTGGAGAACCGGATCAAGGAGATCCGCCTGGAGGATCCCGAGGAGTTCATCCGCAAAAAGCTCGAAGAGCGGCGCAGCCTCCACCTGCGCTACCCCCTGACCATGGAGCCCAACCTCAAGGAGGGGATCGGCGGGTTCCGGGACGCCAACATGGTCTACTGGATGGGCAAGCTCCTCCACAACGTCCCCCGGATCGGAGACCTGGACGAGAGCATCGTGGAGCCCCGGGACTACCGGGAGTTCCGCATCGCGTTGGAGTTTCTCTTCCGGGTGCGCACCGCCCTGCACATCGTGGCGAAGAAAAAGGCCGACCAACTCCGCCTCGACCTGCTCCCGGAGGTGGCCCGGCTCCTGAAGTTCGACACCAGCTACTCGGGGCAGCTCCGTCTGGCCAAAAAGGTCACCGGCAGCCTCAAGACGATCCACCTCTACAGCCGCATCTGGCTCGAAGCCCTCCTGGGGCCCCGGATGCCGGAGCTCTACGCCCACTATTTCCTCCCCGCCAAACGGCACCGCAAACTCCACCAGCTCATCGACGCCCTCTGCCAGGCGGCCGGGGAGCCTTTCCTTCCCCATCCGCAGCTCCTGAGCCTCCTGATCCACGCCCAGCGTCCCGAACGTCCCGACGCGACCCTCTACCGGAGCATCGCGCGGATCTTCGCCCAGCCCTCCGCCGTTTCGATCCTCCACACCCTCTCCGAGGCGCGGCTCCTGGGCTACCTCATCCCTCCGATGAAAAAGGTGATCGACCTTCCCCAGTTCGACGGCTACCACCGCTACGCCGTGGACCGCCACTCCCTGGAGACCCTCCGGCACATGGAACATATCGAAGTGGAGGAGATCCGGGAGCTTTTCGACGCCCTCGCTCCCGAAGAGCGGCAGATGCTCAAACTCGTCGCCCTGCTCCACGACGCGGGCAAGGGGCGCAAACGGGACCACCACCAGGTGGGGGCCTCCCTCTTCCGGATCTTTGCCCAGAAGCTGGAGCTCGCCCCGGAACTCGTCGACCGGGGGGAGCGGCTGATCCTCCATCACACCCTCATGAGCGTCACCGCCCAGCGGGAGGACATCTACTCCGAAAAAGTCGTCATGCGTTTCAGCTCCCGCTTCGGCAACAAAACGATGCTCGACATGATCTACATCCTCACCTATGCCGACATGAAGGGGGTGGGAACCGACATCTTCAACCCCTACACCGCGCGGCTGCTCCATACCCTCTACAAAGAGGCAGTCGCCTCCCTGCGCCACGAGACCCGTCTCGACGAGACCGCCAAGCGGGTCGCCGCCGTCGACCGCCTCCAGCGAAGCAGAGCTTTCAACAGCCTTCCCAAAACCCTCCGCCGCAAAATCCTGGCGATCCAGTCCGACGCTTTCTTCATCCGCCACAGCACCAAACGGATCATCGCCCTGACCGAAGCCGCCTACAAGACCGAGGAGTTCAGCTGGCACATCAGCAACGAAAATTATCTCACCGTGGAGGTGATCCGACGGGAAGATTTCAACCTCGCCTACTTCCTCTCCCGCCTCAACCGCCTCCAGGTGGTGAGCATGGAGATCACCAAACTCTTCGACGAAATGAAATATTTCAAGATCGACTTCAACGACCGCCTCGACGAAAGCGAACTTCCCCTGTTGGAGGAGATTCTGGAGCGCTCTTTCCGCCCCCACCCCTCCCTGGAACTTCGCCGTCCCGAGATCCATGCCGACGAACTGGAGGTGGACTGCGACCACTCCCGGGAGTACGCGATGATGAAGCTGCGCACCGCCGATCAGCCGGGGCTCCTCGCCTATCTCATCGCCCTCTTCGACCGGCTGGGCGTCGACATCGCCTCGGCGAAAATCCACACCCTCAAGGGAAAGGTCAACGACCTCTTCCTCATCGAAAAAAACGGCAACTTCTGCCATAATATCGACCTGATTATCCAAAAACTGACGGAGAACACATGTGTGGAATCGTAGGCTATCTCGGCCCGAAAGAGAAGAAAAACATCCTCCTGGACGGGCTCCAGGAGCTGGAGTACCGCGGCTACGACTCGGCCGGAATCGCCGTGATCTCAGAAGGAAAACTCCACCACTTCAAGGCAGTGGGCAAACTCAAAAATCTCCGGGAAAAAGCGGCCGACTTCTCCAGTGAAGGACCCGGCGTCGCCATCGGCCATACCCGCTGGGCGACCCACGGCAAACCCACCGAACTCAACGCCCACCCCCACATGGGAGCCTTCAGCTACGTGGTCCACAACGGTATCATCGAAAACTACCAGGAGCTGAAAAAAGAGCTGGAGGAAGCGGGGGTACGCTTCCTGAGCCAGACCGATACCGAAACCATCGTCCATCTCTTCGAACGTTATGTCGAAGAGGGATTGGAACCCTTCGAAGCCTTCCGCCGAACCGTGGAGCGGCTGGAGGGGGCCTACGCCATCCTCCTCATCAGCGAAGCGGCCCCGGAGCGGATCTTTTTCGCCAAGAGCGGTTCGCCAATGCTGATCGCCTTCGACGGCGACGAGATCTACTTCGCCTCCTCCGACACCGCCGTCATCGGCAGAGCCAAAGATGCCTACTACTTGGAAGACGGCGAATACGGCTGGGTGGGCGAAGGAGGGAAGGTGGAGCTCTACTCCCGGGAGGGTGAGAAAAAGCCCGTCATCCCCCAGCCCCTCCCCGCCGACAAGGCAATGGCCCAAAAGGACGGCTACCGCTTCTTCATGGAGAAGGAGATCTACGAGCAAAGCAGCGTCATCGGCGACACGATGCTGGGACGGGTCCTGGAGGATCGGGTCGAGTTCGAGGAGCTTCCGGAGGAGTTCTTCGAGGGGATCGAACGGATCAAGATCTGCGCCTGCGGCACCAGCTACCACGCCGCCCTGACCGGCTCCTACCTCCTGGAGCGCCTCGCCAAGCTCCCCTGCGACGTGGAGATCGCCTCGGAGTTCCGCTACAAGGACCCCCTCCTCGACCCCCGGACCCTTTTCGTGACCATCAGCCAGAGCGGGGAGACCGCCGACACCCTCGAAGCCCTCAAGATGGCCAAACGGGCCGGTCTGCGCAGCCTCACCGTCTGCAACGTGGACAACTCCTCCATCGTCCGGGAGAGCGACGCGGCGATCCTCACCCGGGCGGGGATCGAAAAGGGGGTCGCCAGCACCAAAGCCTTCGCCACCCAGGTGATGGTGCTCTGGATGCTGACGCTCCATCTGGCGGACCGCCGGGGTACCCTGGGCGGGGAAGCGATCCGCCGGGAACTCGACGCCATGCGCCACGTCCCCAGGGCGCTCCTGGTCGAGGAGCGGCTCCACGAGCGGATCCACCGCCTCTCCAAACGCTACCTCCACGGCCACGGTTTCTTCTTCATCGGGCGGGACATCTTCTTCCCCCTCGCCCTGGAAGGAGCCCTCAAACTCAAGGAGATCAGCTACCTCCACGCCGAGGGCTACCCCGCCGGGGAGATGAAGCACGGCCCCATCGCCCTGGCCGACGCGGAGCTCTTCACCATCGCCCTGATGCCCCGCAGCCTCCTCTACGACAAGATCAAATCCAACGTCGAGGAGCTCAGCGCCCGGGACGCCACCATCCTGGCCATCAGCCCCGAACCCTTCGAGCTGGCCGACGATTTCATCGGCACCCGTTACGCCGAGCATCCGATGCTGGAATTTTTCGAGATGATGGTGGTCACCCAGCTCCTGGCCCTGGAGATCTCCATCCGCCTGGGCAACGACGTGGACATGCCGAGGAACCTGGCGAAGTCGGTGACGGTGGAGTGAGAGCGTTCAGCGGGCAGTGCGCAGAGTTGAGTTTGAATCAACAGGTAACAAGTAAGAAGTAAAAAGTAAGAGGTAAGAGATAGATTTTGGAGGGAGAACGAAGAACTTAAAGCTGGCAGGGTGACATGGAGGAGCTTACGAAACGTCGCACTTCCACCCCCTTGTTCTCTAGAAATGATTCACTCTTTCAGCTTTTCTTTTTTCTTTGCTTCGTTTCATTTTTTGTTCCCGAGATGGACGGGGTGATTTGTTCCAGATGTATCGGGGCTTGGTGGGAGAGATTTCCGGCCGAAACGCAGGCGCACATGGCGTTGTGCGTCGAGCATTCGGACGGGGATCCATCCCGCCAATGTCCGATACAGATGGGATGGATCTCCCCCTCTATCTCGGGAAAGCCGTGCTGCTACAAAGAAAAAAAGAAATGAAGGAGAAAGATCAAAATGCTGTAAAATTTCGATCAAGTCAGGCTGCGACGGGGGTGAGCTTATAGACGTTCGCCAATTTCTTCGCTTTGGAGAGGTCCCCTGCTCTGAGAGCCTCTCTCACCGCGTCCAGCTTCTTCGCATCTTCCGGACTGATCGACGAAGCCCAACCCTCCTCCCCGGAAAGCGTCTCCACTTCCACATCGGCAACATAGGTCCCATCACAGAGCAGTTTCCGATAGTTTTTTCAGGATCATCCCTTCCTTCCGGAATCCTCGGATAACCCTTTTGCATCCCTCCTTTTCCTCGCAAGGAGATATGCTTCCGGAACGATCGCCGAATCTCAGGGGCCGAAAGCTCACTACTCCGCTTTTTCGCTCTTGATCTCCACGAGATCCTCCAGCAGCTCCGCCGCTTCCTCTTCGTCCATCTCTCCCGCCTCGATCTCGATGAGGATCTCCCGGCACTCGGCGTGCATCTCCTGCATCTCCTCCAGTTCCTCCCGGTCCGCCAGGGAGATCATCTTCTCTTTTTCCACCATGGCGAAGATTTCGTCGATCGCTTCCTCCAGGTCGGGCATCAGTTCGTTGGAGAGCAGGTTTTTGAGCTTTTCGGTCGCTTTCATTGCAACGACTCCTTTTTTTTCGAAGATTGTAGCACAGTCAAAGCCACGATGTCCCTTCTTTCGTTTATCTTCCGTTAAGCTCCCCGGAGCTATCATATCCTTACCGAACAGTAAGTAAGGACCGTTCCATGACCCGTCCCCCGTCCAAAAAAGAGGCCATTCTGCAGATCGCTTCCGAGGAGTTCTCCCGCGTCGGATACGACCGCACCACCCTGGAGGAGATCGCCCGGCGCTGCGGGATCACCAAGCCCGCCATCTACTACCACTTCCGGGACAAATTCGCTCTCTACGAAGCGGTGCTCTGCAGCCGTTTCGAAGAACTCAACTCCCGGATCCAGGCCGAAGTCTCCTCCGACGATCCCCTCCGGGGGCTTCGGGACTACATCCGTATCTTCGGGGGTTTCCTCCTGGAAAACCCCGGCTTCAGCTCCATCTTCGCCCGGGAGCTGGCCGACGGGGCCGAAGCCCTCCCCGAAAACTGCATCCGAAACCTGGCGGGAATGCTGGGCCGTCTGGCCACGGTCCTGAAAACGGGGGAAGAACGGAAGGTATTTCGGCCGGAAAATCCCTTTATGATCCAGCTGATGATCGTTTCGACCCTGACCAACTACCAGACCACGACCGGACTGCGGGAGCGGGTCATCGCCTCCCTGGGCGAGGAAGCCCCCGTCGAAGCCTGCCCCCGGCTCAAGGCGATCCTCCCCGATCTGGAACAAACCCTCCTCAAGGCCCTCACATGTTAAGAATCCACTTGTCTAGACCGCTCTACTCGCAAAACAGTCGAAAAATGAATTCATCGAAACGCCCCCATCCGGGGAACTACCGTTTTCGTTCCCACTCGCGGGGGCTATGGGGATGGATGCTTTTGATCTTCCTGCTGCCGGGCACCGCCCTCCAGGCCGCCACCATGCAGCA
>CAZGGT010000071.1:0-10878 GCA_964525335.1 uncultured Nitratifractor sp.
TTCGCCACCATCGAGGAGCCCCCCAAGGCGAAGGTTAGCCAGCGGGAGGAGAGCTTCGTCCACTTCCTGGCCAACGCCTGGGGAATCCTTCGCCAGGACCGGCGCCTCCAGATCCAGATCGGCGCCAGCCTCCTGGGCTACAGCTTCCTCCTTGCCATGCCCTTCGTCATCCTCCAGGCCAAAGAGACCATCCACCTCAGCGGCTGGCTGGTAGGAGGATTCATCACCATCCAGATGGTCGGCAGCGTCCTCGGCAACTTCTTCCTCTGGAAACGCTTCGGCGGCCGCTACGCCCGAATGCTTCAGACCGCCTACGGCCTTATGGTCGCCGCCTTCATTCTCGCTTTCTTCCCGGGGCACCCCTGGCTCTACGCCCTCATCTTCCTCCTTTTCGGCATCGCCATCGACGGCTTCCGCAACGCCGACATGAACCTGGTCCTGGAGATCGCCCCCGAGGAGAAACGCCCCGTCTACGTCGCCATCCAGTCCACCATCGTCTCGATCGGCCTCTTCTTCTCCATTCCCGGCGGCTTCCTCCTCGAATGGTTCGGCTACCCGATCCTCTACACCGTCACCCTCGCCATGCTCGCCACCGGCCTCTGGTTCGTCCACAAACTCAAAGAACACCTCCCCGAAGAGCAATGAGCTCAGCCCCGGCAAAAGCCGGGGCATCATCCCCCCAATGACTAATGACCAATGACTGCGCGAAGCGCAAAATGACCAACGCTCCACATCGTTTTATTTCCGTTAAACTTGAGCCTATATCATTCAACTTATCAGATACTACTCTATAAAGGAGAACCCATGAAACGACTGAGCAAAATCGCAGCTACCTTCCTGGCCGGAGGGGCCATCGCCCTGGCGAGCGGAGCCATGATGCCGGTCCAAAGCGCCCCGTCGGATCCCTTCGCCAATATGGATCAGATCTTCCGGATGCAGATGCAGCAGATGGAGATGATGCGTAAGCAGATGGATGCGCTCTTCCGGAATTTCGAGCAGAACTTCCAGACCCCCACCGTAATGAAGATGCCCATTCTCGTCCACTCTTCCGGAGTCTTGAGCTCCGGCTTTCAGGACAAGGGGGATCACTACGAACTGGCCGTCAAAGTGGGAGATCTGAAAAACTCCAAAATCGACATCAGCACCGAAAACGGCATGCTCACCGTCAAAGTGACGGAAAATAAGAAGATCGAGAAGCAACAGGGCAACTACGGCAAGATCATCAGCTACACCAACAGCAGCTCCGTCCAGAGCTTCACCCTGCCGCCCGATGCCGATGCCGCCGCCATCAAAGCGGAGCAGAAAGGCAATACGATCCTGATTACCATTCCCAAAAAGAAAGGGGCCGTTTCCAAGGTGATCCCGGTCCAGCACAAAAACGCCGCTCCCGCTCCGAAGGCTCCCGCCGAAAAGGAACAGAACGCGACGAAGAAATAGCCCGTCTCTTATCCTCTCTCTGATACAATGAAATAAAGTCAAAACATTCAGGAGGGGGCGGGATGCGGCGACATCTTTTCATCCTTCTCGTATCTTTGTTCGTCGGGATGATAGCGGGAAGGGTACAGGCGGAGGATCCCTTGGTCGCCGCACTAGAAGCCCTCGCCAAAGAACGTACCGCACAACACGAATCCTCCTCGACCATCTCCGAAAGCGAAACAATATCTTCGAATAACGAACGCCTCTTGAGTGACTATCCGTTCAAAGGGCGTTTGTGGCGTCTCCACGAGACCCGGCGCGAAACTCCCCCACTTCCCGTTCCCTCGTCCGCTTCTACGAACGAGATACAGTACTACCATCCTTCCGCAGGCGGGAACCCCATCCGTCCTTCCCCCGAAGCGACCCTCGCACTCAAGCGTATCGTGGAACCTCTCCCTCAGGACTACGCCCAGGTCTATCTCAAACTGAAAACGCTCCTCAACCCCACCCGTACCTATGTACAGGTCCATATCGACAAATCCCGTCAACGGATGTGGGTCTACCTCGACAACCGCTACATCGGAGACTGGAAAGTTTCTACCGCCCGGCGGGGATACTGGACCCCGGTAGGCGTCTATCGTCCCTATACTCTCCATCGGATGCACTACTCCCGCAAATACCACCACTCCCCCATGCCCTGGTCGGTCTTTTTCAAGGGGGGCTACGCCATCCACGGGACCAACGCCATCCGCCGCCTGGGCCGGCCAGCCTCCCACGGCTGTGTCCGGGTCCACCCCCGCAACGCCAAAAAGCTCTACCAGCTCATCAAACGCTACGGAAAACAGAACACCCGGATTATCATTCGGGGCTGAGTATGTTATTATTTGAACTGTGAACCCGGAAACGTCCATAGTCGAAAGGGCACCGATGCATGTAGCTGGATCGGGAAGTAGAAGGGATCATTCGTACAAAAAAAAGAGGAAGGAGGGATAATCATTCTATGAAACCCCTATCAATCGCACTCACCGTTCCCCTGCTTGCCGCCACACTCCAGGCGGCTCCCCGCAGCATCGACGAACTCCGAAACGTCGCCGTCAATTTCGCGGCCACCCACAGTGAAACCATCCGAAACTGGTCCGTCGCCGACACCACGGAGATGAAGGAACTGGCTTCTCCCGATTCGATCACCACTCCCTACCGTTTGATCCATCTCAAACCCACCGGATGGGTCATCGTCTCTGACGATGATGTCGCCCGTCCCGTCCTCGCCTACAACCTGGAAGCCAACAACACCGGCTCCATACCCGAAAACTTCAAAGCCTGGATGCGAGGGGTCTCCGAACAGATCCAATACGCCAAGGAGCATTACAACGATTCTCCGTTCAAAAAAGAATGGAATCGTATGGCAATGGATCCCCGGAAGTTCCTTCTTCAAAACCGTTCCCATTCCCGGGCATCGGACACCGCGGCAACCGGAGCCCTCAAGGGACCTCTCCTGGGCATTACCTGGAATCAGGGAGATCCCTACAACGCCAAATGCCCTCAAGATCCGAACGGTCCCGGCGGTCATGTCTGGGCCGGCTGTGTCGCCACCGCAATGGTCCAGATCATGAAATACCACAATTGGCCCAACAAAGGAAGAGGCCGTCATAGTTATCAATCCGACTATGGAAAGCTGTCTGCCAATTTCGGTGCCACAAAGTACCGCTGGAATGCCATGCCTTCCCGGGGAGAAGTCACCAGCTACAACGATGCCGTCGCAACGATCATGTATCACGCCGGTGTTGCCGTAGATATGGACTATAGCCCCAACGGCTCCGCAGCTTCCAGTCGAGATGCGGATTATGCGTTGAGAACCTATTTCAGATATGCTACGAGAGGAATGGCCTATCGGGATGACATGAGTGCAAAGGAATGGGACGCCCTGCTCCAAAAAGAAATCAATGAACACCGCCCCATCTATTATCGAGGAGATAACGGCTATTCGGGTCATGCGTTCGTCTGTGACGGATATGATACCCGTGACACATCCAATATTACCTATCATTTCAATTGGGGTTGGGGAGGATATTATGACGGATACTATGCTATCGGAGATCTCACACCAGGATCCCATGATTTCAATTCCCGCAATGCCGTTATCTATGGCATTCGTCCCATTGGCAAAATCAAAATCATAGCCCCTGCAAAACTTCAAGCTTCCAAGATCACCAAAAACTCCGCGTTTCTCCACTGGATCGATAGGAGCAAGAACGAACAGGGATTCAAAATCTATCTAAACGGGCAACTGGTCAAACGGGTCAAAGCCAATATAAACCATGCGAAAATCACTCATCTCGTTTCCGGAACAAACTATGTTGTTCAAGTACGGGCCTATAAAGGCGCTAATGAATCTTCTCCTGCCGTAACTCGGTTCAAAACACGGGGTAAAAAACCGGCAATCATCCCCATTCGAATCGGTCAAAAGGTACACGGCACCTTAACGAAAAAAACTCTCTCAACCCATCAAAGCGGTGCCTATGCCAAATATTACCTCCTCCAGCTCAAACAAAAGAAAACCGTGCAAATCGATGAAAGCTCCAGTACGTTCGATACCTACCTCTACCTCCTAAAAGGAAAAGGAAAACATGGTGCGATTCTCGCTGCAGACGATGACGGTGGACAGGGCAGAAATTCCCGGATCACTATTACCCTGCAACCCGGAAACTATACCATCGAAGCAACCAGCTACGGAGCGGAAACAACCGGTAATTTCACTCTTTCCGTAACTACTCCCTGATCTTCTCTCCCTTGGGGGAGAGCCCCTTCTACACGTTTCTTTTGTTTCTTTTCCGTTTATTTTCTCCCAAGAATTAACAGAAAAATAAGAAAAGGTTTGATATTATTTAATTTTAGACAAGGAGGAGAAAATGAAACATTGGATCGCAACCCTCGGTATCGTCACGATCTTTGGCCTGAGCAGTGCCTCGGCGGGCACCTCTCTCGCCCGACTCGCCCAAAGCGAACAGCAGCTCTCCACCCAAATCAAGCAGGCGTACCTTCAGGGGAAAAACCCCGCTTCCCTCTACAACAAGCTCGTCCAGGTCCATCGGAAAATCCAACACGCCTCGACCGATCCGGAGATTCACAACATGACGACCTTCCTGAGCTTCTGTCTTCAGGATCTGAGGGAAGCTCTCGTTTCCCCACGCAATCCCGGTAACATCGAGATCGTCGTGGATCTCGACAGCACCATCCAGGAAGGCGCTGCTTATATTCGCAATCTCAGCCGAGGCAAGGCTCTCGCCACACGGTAAGCGGAAAAGCTCAAAGCGGAGAGCTCAGAGCGGAAAGCGAAGAGCGATGGCTATTGCCATACGAAAAGACCAAAAACGGATCCCACAGGCTCTCTCCCGGAATCGGAGGGCTTCGCCCCCGCCACGGGGGAGCTCACGGTTCGGCATTTAAGCGGAAAGCACAAAGCTTAAAGCGAAAAGCTGAGAGCCAAGAGCAGAGAGCTGATATCGCTCGACAAAGTTTATCCGCCAAGAACTAACGACTAACGACTAACGACTAACGACTAACGACTAACGACTAACGACTAACGACTATCGACCAAATCCCTTCCAAAGCAACCATTTCGCCAACATGTAGAGAGGAAAGAGGTGCTGGCGGAATTTGCCCCGGTGGGCTTTGGCCCCCAGAAACTCCAGCTGGGCGTCGTCGAAGATCCCCAGGGCCTCCTGGACCCGGTAAATGGGCTCCAGTCCCTCTTCTTCCAGGATCCATTCGATGAAGGGGTAGTTGAGCCCCTTCTTTTTCCGGTCGACGATCTCCGGGGGCAGGAGGGGACGGGCGAGGCTCCGCAGCAGCCCTTTGGGCGCCTGGGCCATCCGCAGCGCCGGGTCGGTGGCGAAGATCGTCCCGATCACCCGCCGGTCCAGGAACGGCGAGCGCGCCTCGATCCCGGCGGCCATGCTCACCCGGTCCTGCTTGACCAGGTAGACCTCCCCCAGCATCAGCTTCAGGTCGATGGTGCTGTACCAGTCGGCGGGGTGGGTGCGGCCCGAGGCTTCGAAACGCTCCCGGTAACGGGCGATCGCTTCGTAGTTCGCCCCGATGCGGACGTTTTGGCGCAGGAGCCGCGCCAGTTGGGGCTCGGTGTAGAGCTCCGCCGTGGAGCGGAAGAGCACTTCCCCCTCCGCCAGGCGCCGGTACCACTCCCACTCCCGCCCGGGGGAGTAATGGCGGCGCAGGTAGCCCGCCAGCCAAGTGGCGTCCGGGAGACCCGGGAGGGTATCGTACTCGTAGAAGCGCCGGTAGTTCCAGTAGCCCAGGAGCAGTTCGTCGCTCCCTTCGCCCCCCAGGAGCACCCGCACCCCCGTCTCCGCCGCCCGCTCCATCAGGTAGAGCAGGGGCACCGCCGCCGGATCCCCCAGGGGCTCGTCCAGGAGGGGGATCCAGCGCTCCAGGGTTTCGAAAAACTCCCGCTTCCCGAAGGCGAACTCCCGGTGCTCCGCCCCGAGAAACTCCGCCGTCTTCCGGGCCCAGGGGCGTTCGTCGTACTTGGCGTACCCCTCGTAGCCGATGCTGAAGGTCCGGATCGGCTCCCCGGAGTGCCGGGCCGCCAGGGCCGCCACCATCGACGAGTCCAGCCCCCCGCTGAGCAGCACCCCCCACTCCACCCGGCCGGGAATCCGCAGGGCCACCGCTTCGTCGAGGGCCTCCTCCAGGGCCACAGCGGCGGAGGCTTCATCGCGGTATCGAACGGGGACGGAGAGCCAGGGATCGAATGTCCGGGATGTTGGATTTTGGATTTTGGATTTTGGATGGAGGGGAAGGTGGAGGGATTCGCCCGGTTCCAGTTTGCGAATCTCCCGGTCCAGGGTCGCGGGGGCGACGGTCGCCTGGTAGCCCAGGTATTGGGGGAGGTGGCGCCGCTCGAAGTAAAAGGGTTTGAGGGCGTAGAGGGCTTTGGCTTCGCTGGCGAAGGCGAAACACTCCGGGGTGCGGAGCCAGTAGAGGGGCTTTTTGCCCGCCGGATCCCGGAAAAGACGGAGCGCCTCGCCCTCTTCGTAGATCGCGATGGCGTACATCCCCCGCAGGCGCTCGACGAAGGCGTCGCCCCAGCGCCGCCAGGCCGCCAGGAGGGTGCGGGCTTCATCGGCTTCCCCCAGTCCCAGCGTCGCGGCCAGTTCCCGGTGGTTGTAGATCTCGCCGTTGAAGAGCAGCGTCGTCTCCCCCTCCCGCAGGGGCTGATTCAGGGGATCTCCGGCGCTCTCGATCGCCAGGCGGTGGACCCCCAGGCAGACCCCCTCCTCGATGATCAGGGCGCTGTCGTCGGGCCCGCGGTGGCTCAGCCTCCCGAAGGCCCGCTTTACCTGCTCGGGTTCACAAACTCCGAATACACCGAATATCGCGCACATCGTCCCGGAGCTAGATGAGGATCATCAGGGCCAGCTCCTCGGGATCGTATCGGGTGCCGTTGATGATCACCTTGCCGTCACGATACTCCCCTTTGAGCCGATAGACCCCCTCCTTCAGATTCGCCAGCCCCTTCTCCACCATCGCATCCAGGACCATCGCCATCTCCGGAGCCAATTTCCGGGCCAGTTCCCGCTCCAGCGCCAGATCGAAGCTCCCCTCCGCCAACCGGTCGGCATGGGCCGCCAATGCAATAAAGGCACTCACGGGATTTCCCCGGAGTTTCCGCCCCGTAAAGGTGAAGTCCAGTTTCAGACGGCTCTCCCGATTCCCCAGGAGCCGCTCTTCCAGATGGAGCCGTGTCGTCCCGGGAATCAACAGGCTGTTGTAGATTTCGATCCAACGGTCGTCGAGGGCCTGGAGGGCCAGAATCGCCTTTTGCATGGCGGGGTCGTTGCCCGCCCCCACGGCAAGACGCATCTCCCTCTGCAGACGCTCCTGTTCCCGACGCAGAGCCGCCAGCTTTTCCAGGCCCCGGATGCCCAGACCGCGGATCTCCACCCGGAGGGACGCTTCCCGCACCCCCGCCCACTCCGTCCGTGTTCCGGCATTGAGGGCCCGCCCCTTCATCCCCAGGCTCAGATCCGCCAGTGCCTGGGTCCGTCGCTGCAATGCCAGCGTTCCCGAAGCGCCGAAACGCAAATCACGGGGCCGCGTTCCTTTCAGAAACGCCCGAATCTTCTCCGAGGAGAACTCCATCGCCCCATAGAAAGGCCCCCGGACGGAAAAATCGTCGATGCGAAAACCGAGGCGGGGACGGATCAACTCCAACCGCTCATTCCGATTGCCGTTCGTCACCCGGACCACGGGGGTACTGAACTCCGCCCGTCCCCGTAACGTCGACAGAAGATAGTCGCTGACGATCCGCAGCGGCCCCATCGTCCATCGCATCCGCTCCCGGGAATCGTAGGCCTCCAGCTTTCCCAGCCCGATCCGCTCGTGCATCACGTGGAACCAATCCAGGCGTCCCAGATAGCGGTAATGCAGATCACCGGGCACCCGGGCAAGAAACTCTCTTCTCGCGGTTTCATCGAGCCAATGCGAAAACCGCCCTTCATTCCGAATGCGCAGGAGCCCGAGGGAACAATCCGGGAAGAAGAGCGGTCCGTAATCCACCCGCATCGTCAGGCGCAGGGGATTCCGGAAGGGTGTTCCCCCGATGTACTCCGGAACCCGGATACGAACCGTCGCTTCCGCCCCGCTCCACCCCCCGCGATAACGCTCCAACTCGAAACGGACATCCCCCCCGTAGGCCCGCTCATAGGAGGAGAGTACTTCCCGGAAATATCCCTCGCCCCGATGGGAGATAACACTGCGGGCCGCGAGATACATCCCCAGCAGAAGAAGCAGTCCCGTCAAAATCTTTTTTCGCATCGTCGCCCTTTCATCAGTCGTGGGAGAGATTATCCCACAGTTCCCGTCGGGATTGCCTGAAAGGGGATTTCCCACTATACTTTCGCCAACGAAACACAAAGCGAGCGATCCCGAAATGAATACCGATTTTCTCAACTCCCTGATTCTCGAAGACATCGAAAACCCCGAGCACCCCTCCGATTTCGAAAGCGGAGACGACTACGCCGTCCTGATCCTCCGACTTCCCGAACTGACGGAACAAAAAGAGGTGCGGATCCACTCCTACGCCTTTCTCACCCGCCGGGGAGAGTGCTACCGATACGACCGTGGGGCCGGAGAATTCCGCCTTTTGGGAACCTTCGAGGATCTCCATCGGCTCCTGGACGCCAAGACTGACCGCCTCCTGCGGGACATCCGCCAGTACCACGTGGAGATCGACCGCCTGGAGGAGAGCCTCTACGACGACCACGCCCCCCGCAACTTCATGGAGCGCTGGATCACCTACAAGAAGGACGTCTCCCTCATCAACCGGCTGATGTTCCATGCCACCCTCTCCTTCGAACTCTTCGTCGGCTACGGCAAAAAATCCGACAATTTCGACGAACTGGCCTACGCCGACATCCTGGAGCACATGAGCCGGGTCCGGGATCTGGCCCGGGCGGCGATGGAGAAACTCGACAACCTCCACGACTTCTACCGGGCCAAGGTGGACGAACGGATGAACCGCAACATGTACTGGCTGACGATCCTCTCGGCCATCTTCCTCCCCCTGACCCTGGTGACGGGCTTTTTCGGGATGAACACAGGCGGACTCCCTTTTACCGAGGATCCCTCCGGCACTTCCAAAGTGCTCTGGATCTCCCTGATCCTCGAAGGGCTCTTCCTCGTCGCCTTCCTCCTGATGAACCGCCCGAAAATCCGCCGCTTCCGCCGCGACGCCAAAGAGCTCTGACCGCCCGATTTTCCGCATCTTCCTTTCTCCCAATGCCCAATGCCCAATGCCCAATGCCGGGGCGAAGCCCCTGCCGTATGCTACAATGCCGAAACATCATTCCGACAGGTACCATAATATATGAAGAATCTCATTATCGTCGAATCCCCGGCCAAAGCCCGGACCATCAGCAACTTCCTGGGCAAGGACTACAAGGTGGTCGCCTCCAAGGGACACATCCGCGACCTGCCCAAGAGCAGCTTCGGCATTACCGTCGAAGAGGGGAAATTCATCCCCAAATACACCATCCCCCGGGACGCCAGCGCCACGGTCCGTGAGCTCAAAAAGCTCGCCAAAGAGGCCGAGACCGTCTACATCGCGACCGACGAAGACCGGGAGGGGGAGGCAATCGGCTACCACATCGCCAAAGCCATCGGCAAGGACCCCGAATCGCTCCCCCGGATCGTCTTCCACGAGATCACCAAAAGCGCCATCGCCCACGCCCTGGAACACCCCCGGCGCATCGACATGCAGAGCGTCGACGCCCAGCAGACCCGCCGCCTGCTCGACCGCATCGTCGGCTACAAACTCTCGCCGCTTCTGGCCAGCAAAATCCAAAAGGGACTCTCCGCAGGCCGGGTCCAGAGCGCCGCCCTGAAGCTGGTGGTGGACCGGGAGCGGGAGATCAAAGCCTTCAAACCCGAGGAGTACTGGAGCATCAAGGGGCTCTTCGAAAAGAGCGTCGAAGCCGAGATCTACAGCTTCGACGGCAAAAAGATCGAGAAGATGACCCTCAAGACCGGCGACGAGGCCCGGCGCATCGTCGATTCGGCCCGGCAGGAGCATTTCAGGGTCGCTTCCATCGAAACCGCCCGGCGCAAGAGCAAAACGCCGCCCCCCTTCATGACCTCCACACTCCAGCAGGCCGCATCCACCCAGCTGGGCTTCTCCCCCAAGAAGACCATGATGGTGGCCCAGAAGCTCTACGAGGGAGTCAAGACCCACAAGGGAACCATGGGGGTCATCACCTACATGCGGACCGACAGCCTCAACCTGGCCAAGGAGGCGGTCGCCGAAGCCCGGGAGTTCATCGAAAAGAACTTCGGGGAGAAGTATCTGCCCAAAAAACCCAAATTCTACGCCTCCAAATCCAAGGGGGCCCAGGAGGCCCACGAGGCGATCCGCCCCACCATGACCGAATTCACCCCCGAAATGGCGGCCAAGTACCTGGGGGCCGACGAGCTCAAACTCTACCGCCTCATCTACAACCGCTTCCTCGCCTGCCAGATGACCGAGGCGGAGTTCGAGACCCAGACCATCCTCTTCGAGGGGGAGAAATCGGTCTTCAAGGCCACCGGCCGCAAACTCGTCTTCGACGGCTTCTATCGGGTCACCGGCTACCAGGAGAAGGACCGCCTCCTGCCCGAGCTGAAGGAGGAGCAGCCCGTGACGCTCGAAAAGGTCGAAGCGGAGCAGCACTTCACCGAGCCGCCCCCGCGCTATACGGAAGCGAGCCTCATCAAGACCTTGGAGAGTCTGGGCATCGGGCGCCCCAGTACCTACGCCCCCACCATCTCCCTGCTGGTGGCGCGGGAGTACCTCAAGATCGAGAAGCGCCAGCTCATCCCCATCGACATCGCCTTCACCGTCATCGAGATCCTCGAAAAGCATTTCCCCGAGATCGTCGACACGGGCTTCACGGCCCAGATGGAGGA
>CAZGGT010000072.1:0-9668 GCA_964525335.1 uncultured Nitratifractor sp.
CACGGCTTGCAGACCTACCTCATCCCCGCCAACGTGGGCGGACGCTTCTCGGTCCTCAGCGCCGTGGGCATCGTCCCCCTGACCCTGGCGGGCTACGATACCCGTAGCCTCCTGAAGGGTGCCCGGAAGATGGTCGACGGCTTCTTCGCCCGACGGGAAGATCACCTCCTGCACAAAGGAGCCTTCCTGGCCCGTCATTGGCGCCAGTATCGGATGAACGTTCTCTTCGCCTACGGAAGCTACCTGGAGGATTTCACCAAATGGTACGTCCAGCTCTGGGGAGAGTCCCTGGGCAAAATCGACGCCTTCGGCAACCGGGTCGGCCTCACGCCCATGGGGCACATCGGTTCCGTCGATCAGCACTCCTTCCTCCAGCTCATCATCGAGGGGCCCCGGGACAAGACCGTTACGTTCCTCAAGATCGAAGAGTTCGGCGTCGATCTGAGCATCCCCCGAATCTCCCTGGAACACATCGAGAAAACCGACTACATCAACGGACACACCCTCCAGGATCTCCTCAACGCCGAATGCGACGCCACGCGGGAGAGTATCGCCGGGGAGGGGGTCCCTACCGACGCGATCCTCCTGGACCGGATCTCTCCCGAAAATCTGGGGGAACTGATCCTCTACTACGAGCTGCTCACTTCCATCGTGGGGGCGATGCTCCATATCGATACCTACAATCAACCCGGCGTTGAGCTGGGCAAACGGATTCTGGTGAAAAAATTCCAAGACAAAGGCAGTGAAACGGCATGAAGCTCTTTCCCTACGAGTTCGATGAAAAATTCAAGCGGCCGGTGGCCTACTTCTCCATGGAGTTCGCCATCGATCAATCTCTCAAGACCTATTCGGGCGGCCTCGGGTTCCTGGCCGGTTCCCACATGCGCAGCGTCAACGATCGACGCCAAAACACCATCGGGGTGGGCATGCTCTGGAGTTACGGCTATTACGATCAGGGCCGCCACGAAGACAACAGCCTCAAAGTGGAGTATCGCCGGAAGTTCTACTACTTCCTCCGGGAGACCGGGATCGTCGTGGAGGTGCAGATCAACGGAAAACCGGTCTACGTCAAAGCCTACCTCCTGCCGGCCGAGACCTTCGAGTCGGCACCGGTCATTCTCCTGACTACCGATATTTTCGAAAACGACTACCTCTCCCGAACCATCAGCCACAAACTCTACGACGCCAACGAGGAGACGCGGGTCGCCCAGGAGATCGTCCTGGGGATCGGCGGGGTCAAAGTCCTCCGGGCCCTGGGGATCGACGTGGATGTCTACCATATGAACGAAGGACACGCCCTGCCGCTGGTTTTCGAGCTGATGAAAGAGTATCCCGAGCTCGAAAAGCTCAAAAAACACGTGGTCTTCACCACCCACACCCCCGAAATGGCGGGCAACGAGACCCACGACGCCCGCTTCCTCGCCCGAATGGGCTTTTTCAACGGCTTTTCCCTGGAGGAGGTCCGCGAAAAGCTCGACTACCACGACGACGACTTCTCCCTGACCGTCGGAGCCCTCAAAGTCTCCAAGCGGGCCAATGCCGTAAGCAAAATCCACGAAAAAGTGGCCAACGAAATGTGGAAGGATGTACCGGGACGCTGCGAAATCATCAGCATCACCAACGCCCAGAACATGCGCTACTGGTCCGACAAACAGCTGGTGAGCTGGATGCTGGAGCACGAGGATTACCAACTCGTCGGCCGTAAAAAGCACCTCAAACACCTTCTCTTCGAAGAGGTGGCGGATCAGACCGGCAAGCTCTTCGATCCCGAGGTGCTCACCATCGTCTGGGCCCGCCGCTTCGCCGAATACAAACGCCCCTGGCTGCTCACCTACGACATGGAACGCTTCCGGGCGCTCATCGGCAACCGTGAAACCCCCGTGCAGATCATCTGGGCGGGCAAACCCTATCCTCTGGATCAACAGGCGATCAAATATTTCAACGACCTGGTGGCCATGAGCCGGGAGTATCCCAACGTGGCGGTCCTCACCGGATACGAACTGCGCCTCTCCAAACTTCTCAAACAGGGGTCCGATCTTTGGCTCAACACCCCCCGCTGGGGGCGGGAAGCGAGCGGTACCAGCGGCATGAGTGCCGGCATCAACGCCTCGATCCACTTCTCCGTCGACGACGGCTGGCATGCCGAGTTCGCCCGCGACGGCATCAACTCCTTCACCATTCCCCACGCCGATCCCAGCCTGCCGCAGGAAGAGATCGACCGTCTCGACTACCTGGCGATGATGGACAAACTGGAACACGTCATCCTGCCCCTTTACTACAGAGAGCCCGAGCGCTGGGTGGAGATCGCCAAAAACGCCATGAACGACATCACCGTCTATTTCAACACCCAGAACATGGTGGAACAGTATTACAAAAAACTCTACGATTACGAAGGAACGCACAATGACTGACCCCAAAGGATTCCCATGGCTCTAGCGATCATGTGCTCCGGTGGTGACGCCCCCGGAATGAATGCGGCGGTCAAAAAGTTCGTCGACTACTGTTTCGACCGGGGCGAAGAGCCCTGGCTCATCTACGACGGTCTGGAAGGCCTCATCGACGACCGGATCAAAAAGGCCGATCATCACGACGTGGCGGGCATTCTCCACCGGGGCGGTTCCGTCATCCGCTCCTCCCGATCCAAACGCTTCTACGAGTACGAATACCGCAAACAGGCCTACGAAAATCTCCAGAAGCACGGCATCGAAGGGCTGGTGGTTCTGGGCGGGGACGGATCCTTCCGGGCAATGGACCGGCTCAGCGACGAATTCCCTCTCAATTTCGTCGGAATTCCCACCACCATCGACAACGACATCTACGGCACCGAATATTGCCTGGGGGTCGACACCGCCCTCAACACCATCCGTTGCTCCCTGGACAAGATCTACGACACCGCCAGCACCTTCAACCGTGCCTTCGTCGTCGAAGTGATGGGGCGGGAGTGCGGCTATCTGGCGGCAATCTCCGCCATCAGCTCCGGGGCCGAAATCTGCATCATCCCCGAAGTGGATTTCAATCTGCCGGTCATCGAAAAAAAGCTCAAATACGAAATCGCCAACGGCCGCCGCTACATCCTGGCCATCGTGGCGGAGGGGACCAAAATGACCGACAAAGTCGCCGGATGGCTGGAGATGGAGTTGGGCTTCGAGACCCGGGTGACGATCCTGGGCCATGTCCAGCGGGGCGGAGCTCCCACGACTTACGACCGGATGATGGGATTCGAATTTGCCGTGGAAGCGGTCAACCACCTGCTCCTCTCCAGGGAGCTCAACAAGGTGGTGGTCTGGAACAAGGGGGAATTCGATCTGCTGGATATCGACACCGTGGTGAGCAACAAAAGTCAGGTGAGCCCCCGGCACCTGGCGATGCTCAATCTTCTCGACTGAGAAATGCGAACCGAAAGGAAGAAGATGCTGAAAATCACCAAACGGGGCACAAAAGCCTGGGTCACCTTCACGGCTCCCGCCGCCGAGTGCGGCAGCGTCCACCTCAAAGGGAGCTGGAACGACTGGCGTCCCGAACCCATGAAACGCAAGAAAAACGGAGAGTTCTATCTCATGAAGATCCTTCCGACCGACCGAAGCTACGAGTTCGGCTATGTGGTCGACGGCACATGGACCGTGGAGGAGAATCTGCCCAAGGTGCCCACGCCCTTCGGCAGCGAAAACTCGCTCCTGGAGCTCTAGGCGGGCCGCCGCGGCTCTCTCGATCCTGCGTGGGATGCGGAAAGGGTTTTGAGGACCTCTTCCCGTATCCCACCCAGCCCAACAGAAAGGATTCCCATGGCGAAAACGATCAAAGCGGTGATGATGGCGGGAGGCTTCGGGACCCGGATCCAGCCCCTGACCCACGCGATTCCCAAACCGATGCTTCCGGTAGTCAATCTGCCGATGATGGAGCATACCCTTCGGCGGCTCGTCGAACTCGGCATCCGGGAGGTGGTGATCCTCCTCTATTTCAAGCCCGACGTCATCAAAAACCACTTCGGCGACGGCAGCGATCTGGGAATCACGATCCACTATGTCCTCCCCGACGACGACTACGGTACGGCGGGAGCCGTCGGGTTCGCCCGGGAGTTCCTCGACACCACGTTCATGATCGTCAGCGGGGATTTGGTGACCGATTTCGACTTCCAAAAGATTTTCGACTACCACGAAGCCAAAAACTCCCGGCTCACCATCACCCTGACCTCGGTGGAAAACCCGCTGCAGTTCGGAGTCGTCATCGCCAACGAGGAGGGCAAAATCGAGAAGTTCCTCGAAAAGCCCAGCTGGGGCGAAGTCTTCAGCGATACCATCAATACCGGGATCTACATCATCGAGCCGGAGATCCTCGACTATATTCCCGTGGGAGAAAACTTCGATTTCGCCAAAGACCTCTTCCCCCTGCTGATGCGGGAGGGGATCGACCTCATGGGCTACAACGCCACGGGATACTGGAGGGACGTGGGCAATCCCGACAGTTACCGGGAGGTCCACGAAGATCTCTTCAACCGCCGGCTCGACTTCCCCATGCCGGGACGGAAAATCGACTACCCCGACGGCACCCTCTATCTGACGGGAGAGAGCGAGATCGGTTCCGACGTGGAGATCCTGGGGACCGTCGTCATCGGTTCCAACGTCCGCATCGGCCGGGGCAGCAAGCTCAACAACGTTGCCATCGGAGACAACGTCACACTCGGAGAGTATTGCAAGATCCGAAATTCGGTCCTCTGGCACGATATCGAGATCGGTCACCGCTTCGTCCTGGACAACGGCGTCATCTGCAACGACAACGTCATCGGCGACGGGGTGATCGCCAAGGCGGGGCTGATCCTGGCGGAGGGATGCCACGTAGGCAAGCTGGTCCGGTTCGAGCAGGATGTCACCATCTGGCCCCAAAAGGAGATCGAGCCCGCTTCCATCGTCAGCCACAATGTCGTCTGGGGCAACCGCTACCGAAACTCCATCTTCGAAAACGGCAGCGTCATCGGTCGCTCCAACGTGGAACTCAGCTGCGAGATGGTCACCAAGCTCGCCGAAGCGTTCGCCGCCGAACTGCCCATCGGGGCGACGGTGATGGTGGGCCGCGACCACGACCGCAGCTCCCGGATGCTCAAACGCGCCTTCCTGGGAGGCCTCCTCTCCGCCGGACTCAACGTCGTCGACCTCAAATCGGTCCCTCCCTCCGTAGTCCGCTACTCGGTGGCCAACGATTCTCTGGTGATGGGCGGCGCCTATTTCCGGCGCAACCTCAACGATCCGACGATGACGGAGATCAACTTCTACAACGAAGAGGGCCTGCGCATCGGCAACGGTACCGCAAAATCGATCGAAAAGGCGTTTTTCAACGAAAAGTTCCGCCGGGTGGAGTTCACGAAGATCGGCTCGATCCACGAAAGCGTCAACTGGAAGGAGTGCCACGACTACCGCTCCGCCGTGCTGAGCACCATCGATCAGAAGGTCCTGCGCTCCAAATCGGTGCGCATCGCCGTGGATATGATGCACGGAATCACCGCCGACGTCTTTCCCGAAATTCTCAACGACCTTGGGATCGACGCCATCACCCTCAACGCCCACAGCACCGGACGGCCCCTTCCCGACATTCATCAACGGCTGAGCCGTTCCGAGAAGGACCTCCACCGCATCGTCACCGCCCTCTGTCTGGAGGCGGGGTTCATCATCTTCTCCGGAGGGCAGCGGATCGAAATCATCAACGACCGGGGAGAGCCCTACGACAAAATCCGGGGCTTGATGGCGGTACTCTGGCTCCTCAATCTGGAAGGGAAGAGGCTGGGACGGAAGATGCGGGTCTTTCTGCCGACCTGGGCCCCCGACTGCATCGCCTTCGAGCATCTGGAGATCCAGATGGGCCCCTACTTCAATCTCGAAGCGGAGAAGCTCCGGGAGTACGATCTCCTGGCGACGGTGGACGGCCACCTCGCCTTTACCGAGTTTCAGCTTCATCGGGATGCGATCTACGCCAGTCTCAAAATCCTGGAGATGCTGATCCGCCACGAAGTGCGCCTTTCGGAAGTCGACGAGCACCTGACGGACTTTTTCTACTACACCACCCAGGTCGAGTGCCCCCAGGCCCTCAAAGGGAAGATGATGCGCAAATTCCTCGAAGCCGCCAAAGGCAAACGCAGTTCCACCCTCGACGGCGTCAAAATCTGGGAAAACGAGCGCGATTGGATCCTGATGATCCCCGATCAATACAGCGACGCCCTCAATCTCTACATCCAGGCGGCGGACGAAGAGCGTGGTCTGGCACTGCTGGAGAACTATACGGCACTGATCCGGGAGTGGATGAAGGAGAATTAAGAGTTAAGAATTAAGAATTAAGAGTTTTGGGGCGGGCTTTGCCCGCGGTTTGAAAAAAGAGGTGTTGTGATGGTGGTACTTCCTCGGAAGCGGAGGCTTCAGCCCCGAAAATCCCGGGCAGCACTCCATCACATCGAAAAAACCGATCCCCGCGCACTGAACGCTGAACGCTGAACTCTGAACACTGAAAAGGACCCCCATGCCCCTGACCCTCCGTTTTCTTTGGCACATGCACCAGCCCGACTATCGGGACGCTTCGGGGAGGATGGGGATGCCGTGGGTCTTTCTCCACGCCATCAAAGACTACTACGAGATGCCCTGGCTGCTCTCCCGCCACGAGGGACTGAAAGCCACCTTCAACCTCACGCCTCCCCTCATCGAGCAGCTTCGCCTCTATGAAGAGCGGGGAGCGGAGGCGGACCGTTTTCTGAGCCTCTGGAGTCGGGAGCCCGGAGCGTTGAGCGATCCCGAGCGGGAGGAGGTGGCCCGGATCTGCACCAGCGCACGGTTCGAGACCATGGTCAAGCCGATTCCCCGTTTTGCCGAGCTTTACGGCAAGAAGGGGCTCGACGACGCGGAGTTTCGGGATCTGGAGCTCTGTTTTCTCCTCTCCTGGTGCGGCAACTATCTGCGGAGGGAAAACGAGACGGTTCGGGATCTGCTCGCCAAGGGTCGGGAGTTTACGGAGGAAGACAAAACGGCGCTTTTGGAGAGCCTCCTGGCCTTTCTCCCCACGATCCTGCCCTGGTACCGGAAGCTCTGGGAAGAGGGGAGGATCGCCCTCTCCACCACCCCGCTCAATCATCCCATCCTCCCCCTGCTGATGGATATGGAAAACGCCCGCCGGTCCAATCCCTCCACGCAACTGCCCTCCAACCATTTTCCCCTGAAGGAGGATGCCCGGGAGCAGGTGCGGAGGGCTCTCGCGCTCTTTCGTGATGTTTTCGGCCGGCCGCCCCGTGGCTTCTGGCCCGCCGAAGGGGCGGTGGATTCCTCCAGCGTCTTCCTCTACCGGGAGGAGGGGTTGGAGTGGATCGCCACCGACGAAGCGATCCTCTTCGCCTCCCTGGGGAGCGACGACAGGGCCGCGCTTTACCGCGACTGGAGTCACGGGGGAGTACGGATCGCCTTTCGGGACCATCCCCTCAGCGACAAGATCGGCTTCACCTATCGCCACTGGGAGCCGGAGCGGGCGGCGGCGGATTTCCTGGAGGGGCTGGAGACGATCGGTCGGCGCTATCCCGACGCTTCGGTGGCGGTGATTCTCGACGGGGAAAACGCCTGGGAGTTCTATCCCGAAAACGCCATGCCCTTTTTCGAAGCTCTCTACAAGGGACTGGGCGCCCGTGGGTCGATCCGTACCGAGACGATGGAACGCGCGCCGGAACGTCCGGAGACACTGCCGACCCTCCATCCCGGCTCCTGGATCTACGGTACTTTCGACACCTGGGTGGGCCATCCGGAGAAAAACGCCGCCTGGGAGCTCATCTATCAGACCCGACGGGATTACATGCACCACGAAGCGCAGCTCCCTCCCGGACAGCGGGAGTATTGCCTGGAGCAGTTTCTAGCCGCGGAGTGCTCCGACTGGTTTTGGTGGTACGGAGAAGACCACTACACCGAGTTCGGTTCCGAGTTCGACGCGCTGTTTCGCTCCCGTCTCATCGCCGTCTACCGGGCCATGGAGCAGCGTCCCCCGGCCAATCTTCTGCGCCCCATCGTGGAGCGTGGGGAGAGCCGGGCACTGATGGTGGAACCCAAATTTCCCGTCACTCCCCGGATCGACGGCCGGGTCGATTCCTTTTTCGAATGGCTCGGAAGCGGCATGAGCGACGAACGCCGCCTCTTCTCGACGATGGACGGCGCGGAACGGGGACCGGTGGAACGTCTCTACTGGGGGCTGGACGCCAAAGCCCTCTATCTCCGTCTCGACGGCGATCTGGAAAAGCTGAAGGAAGGCGGTCGCCTGGAGATTTTCGCCGGTTCCCGACATTGGAGCCTCTCCCTGGAAGACCCCGCCAAAGCCCCCCGGGGGATCCGCTGGGCCCTGGACGAAATCCTGGAGATCGCCATCGACCGTACGCTCCTTCCCCACGATCCGGCGTTTACCCTCCGCCTGGAGATCGTCCACGACGACAAACTCCTCCAGATCCTCCCGGGAGCGGGAGAGCTCCACATCGATCCGGCAGAGACGCTGGAGCGATGTTGGTTTGTGTAACCGAGAAGAGATCCGTCGTCTCCGCGGATCGTCATGACGAACGCGGGCATCGGGATCGCCGGAGAGATGCTCTGATCGATCGATGGGCCCGATGGCGTTGTAAAAAAAGCACCTTCTCCTCCCTTTCCCTTCCATACGGCCCCACACGATGCATTCGATCCGGTTTCGACGGATCCGGGAGAAGGGTCGCGCTGGCACCGTCCGTTCCCTACAGCACACTCTTTGTCGCTCCTCTTTGGCGGGGGAATAGTCGTTTCCGTCCGGAAAATCTCTCTCCAAACGACCTTCAATGGAGGCTCCGTTTTCAATAGGATGAATCATGGTAATCCATTGGAAGGAGTGTGAGCGATGAAGTTGTCCACGATACTTTTTGCCGGGATCGTCGTTGTCTGGATCCTCGGAGGGATCATGGTACTTTCGGAGAAATTTCGGCGAGGGGGGAGCGATGAGGTCCCCGACCCGGACGATCGCATCCTCGGGGATATCGACGAGCTTTTGACGGAGGTGTTCGAACGATGTGAGAGGTGCGTCCGGCGACAACCGCCGGATCGTTTTGGAGAAGAGGGATGTCTGGACAGAGACAGAATCCGAATGGACATTCATATGGATGTCCTGCATCTCTTTTCCTATCTGGCTGTGGAAGAGGGGGGTACGACCAGGACCGTACGATCGATCATGAGGGGGGTCCTCGGTTATGTTCCCTCCGAAGAATCGATCGCTTCCATGGCCGAATCGGTGAAACGCTCCCTCTCGGAACAGGATTTTATTTTCAGCCCGCTCTGCGTTCACCTGGTCCGTCTCGGATGCTGGGAGGAGGCGAAATCCTATCTTCAGACTTTGACGTCGATCGGCAGAATTTTGCTCCGGGAAATGGGAAGAGAGGATTCGAAGGCGCTGGAGCGTTTTGTCGTCACGGCGGGAAACACTCTGCGGTGACTCGGGGACCGTTCCCCCTATTCAAATCATAAGCGCAATTTCTTGAAAGAGGACCTAAGAGGGTATGATCAAAACGGCTCAAACATCGTTGGAAAATCGCTTGAAAGTTCGGTGAACTTAATAAAGAAAGCAAGCTTTTGGTTGCGGGAGAGGGATTTGAACCCCCGACCTTCGGGTGATGAGAACGAATCAAAGCCCGTGTAGCAGGGCAT
>CAZGGT010000073.1:0-5489 GCA_964525335.1 uncultured Nitratifractor sp.
CGGTCTCCCGCCAGAGCTCGATATCCTCGGGGTTGACCTCGGGGACGACCAGGGGGACGTCGGGATCCATGCGGAAGTGGGAGGTGTTGTCGATGACGACGGCTCCCGCTTCGACGGCGTATTTGGCGTACTGGGCGGAGACGCCGCCTCCGGCGCTGAAAAAGGCGATGTCGATCTCGCGGTTTTCGAAGCTCTCGGCGGTCAGCTCCTCGATCCGGAAGCGGCGCCCGCAACACTCGATCTCTTCGCCGGCGCTGTTGGCGCTGGCGAGGGGGAGGATCTCTCCGACGGGGAAGTTCCGCTCCTCCAGGATGCGGAAGATCTCTTCGCCTACCGCGCCGCTGGCGCCGACGACGGCGATGTTGTATTTTCTGCTCATATCAGGGTTCCTTGTTCGGTGGTGTCGTTGTCATCCTTGGCGGGAGTCTCCGCCGCGTCGGCGGGCTCCTCCTCCTTCTCCTCCTTGGGGCACTTGGCGATGCTGACGACCCGGTCCTTGCCCTCGACGTTGACCACTTTGACGCCGGAGGTGGCCCGTCCGGCCCGGCGGATGGAGTGCATGTCGACCCGGATCATCTTGCCGGCGCTGGTGAGGCACATCAGGTCCTTGTCCTCCTCGACGAAGACCACGCCCACCACGTCGCCGGTGCGGGGGGTGAGCTTCATGGCGATGACCCCTTTGCCCGCCCGGCTCTGCTCCCGGTATTCGCTGGCGGGGGTCCGCTTGCCCAGCCCCTTTTCGCTGACGATGAGGATCTCGTCCTCCTCGTTCTCGATGGTGGTGGCTCCGCAGACGTAGTCTCCCTCGATCTTGAACTTAATCGCCGTGACTCCCCGGCTGACCCGGCCGATCTCCCGGACGTCGGTGACGGGGAAGCGGATGCACATTCCCTTCTTGGTGACGACGAAGAGCCAGCGGGTCTCGGGGCGGATGATTTTGGTGTCGATCAGCTCGTCGTGTTCGTCCAGGTTGATGGCCCGGACCCCGACGCTGCGGATGTTGGAGTATTCGCTCAGGTTGGTCCGCTTGACGATGCCGTTGCGGGTGAAGAAGACCAGGCTCTTGTCTTCGTTGAAATCCTGGGTGGGGATGATCGCCTTGATCTTCTCGTCCTTGTCGAGCTGGATCAGGTTGACCACTGCCTTGCCCTTGGCGGCCCGGGAACCCTCGGGGATGCGGTAGACCTTGAGCCAGTAGAGTTGCCCCCGGTCGGTGATGAACATCAGGGTGTCGTGGGTGTTGGAGATGAAGAAGCGCTCGATGAAGTCGTCTTCATAGGTGGTGACGGCGGTCTTGCCTTTGCCGCCCCGGCGTTGTTTCTCGTACTGCTTCACGGGGACCCGCTTGATGTAGCCCCGGTGGGTGATGGTGACGACCATCGGCTCGTTGGGGATGAGGTCTTCGATGTCGATATCGTCGTAGTCGTCGACGATCTCGGTGCGGCGTTCGTCGCTGAAGGCCTCTTTGACCTCCAGGAGTTCGTCGCGGATGATTCCCTCGATCATCGTTTCGCTCTTGAGGATGCTCTCCAGGTACTCGATGGTCTTGCGCAACTCCGCCAGTTCGTTTTCGATCTTTTCGATCTCCAGGCCGGTCAGGCGGCGCAGGCGCATCTCCAGGATCGCCCGGGCCTGGAGATCGCTGAGATCGAAGCGTTCCATGAGCCGCTCCCGGGCTTCGCCGTCGTCGGCGCTGGAGCGGATGATGCGGATCACTTCGTCGATGTTGTCGACGGCGATCTTGAGCCCTTCGAGGATGTGGGCCCGGGCGCGGGCCTTCTCCAGCTCGAAGATTGTGCGGCGGATGATGACCGTCTTGCGGTGGTTGACGAAGAGGTCCAGGAGCTCCATGAGGTTGAAGACCTTGGGCTCCTTGTTGACGATCGCCAGCATGATGATCCCGAAGGTGGTTTGCATCTGGGTCGATTTGAAGAGGTTGTTGAGGACGATCTCGCTCATGGCGTCGCGTTTGAGCTCGATGACCACCCGGATCCCCTCCCGGTCCGACTCGTCCCGGATCTCGCCGATGCCGTCGATCTGCTTGTCCCGGACCAGCTGGGCGATGGTCTCGATGAGGCGGGCCTTGTTGACCTGGTAGGGGAGCTCGTCGATGACGATCGCTTCGCGGTTTTTGTGCTGCTCGATGTGGGTCTTGGCCCGGACCTTGATGCGGCCCCGGCCGGTGCTGTAGGCGTCGATGATTCCCTTTTTGCCGAAGATCACGCCGCCGGTGGGGAAGTCGGGCCCCTTGAGGGCCGTCATCAGCTCCTCGACTCCCGCCTCGGGGTTTTCGAGGCGGATCAGGAGGGCGTCGATGAGCTCGTCGAGGCGGTGGGGCGGGATGTTGGTGGCCATCCCCACGGCGATTCCCGCGGAGCCGTTGAGCAGCAGGTTGGGGACCCGGCTGGGGAGCACGTCGGGCTCGGAGAGGCTGTCGTCGTAGTTGGGGACGAAGTCGACGGTGTCCTTGTCGATGTCCCGGAGCAGCTCCTCGGCCAGTTTGGTCATCCGGGCTTCGGTGTACCGCATCGCCGCGGCGTTGTCGCCGTCGATGGAGCCGAAGTTCCCCTGGCCGTCGACCAGGGGGATCCGCATGCTGAACTCCTGGGCCATCCGCACCAGGGCGTCGTAGACGGCGGTGTCTCCGTGGGGATGGTACTTACCGATGACGTCTCCCACGATCCGCGCCGATTTTTTGTAGGCGGCCCGGTGGGTCAGCCCCAGCTCGTTCATGGCGTAGAGGATCCGGCGGTGGACCGGCTTGAGGCCGTCCCGGGCATCGGGCAGGGCCCGGCCGATGATGACGCTCATGGAGTAGTCCAGATAGCTCCCCTGGATGCTCTCCTCGATCTTGACCTGCTCCACCTGTTCGCTGTTTTCAAACAGATCGTTCATGTTGCTCCTTGCGAGTTCCCGTCCATGTGGTGGGGTTTGTACCCGGGATTAAAATGGGTCGATTATATCGAAAAGAGCTTGAAATCCTCCGGATGGCTTCGCGGGAGTTTCGAAGGAGATTGGGAGTTTTCAGGAAAAAAGCGAACGCTTTTTCGCTAAAATACGCGCCGATTCCACCGGAGAGGATTTCGCACCGGAATCAGAGAGGAGCGTCACGATGCAGTGTCGGCAGTACAACGTCAAAGTCTTCGAGATCGGTCTGGAGGATCCCCGGAGCTTTCTGAATTTTCTGGAAGCCAACCGGGCCCTGCTGGCCCATCATCTGCTCTCCATCCGGGGCGAAGAGGATCCCGAGGTGCTGGAGTATCTCGAAGAGCACGGCTTCCACTACCTCTTCAATACCCCGTTGCCTCCCGCCAGGCGGGGGGTGGAAAAGTTTCGGATGCTGGTCCGGGAAGAGGAGAGCTCTCTGCCCCGGGAGGTCCGGGAGGCTCTGGAGCGGCTGAAGGAGCTCCAGGAGGCCGAGGAGCCGGAGATCGAGATCGAAGGCGGCGGGGAAGAGCGGGAAGAGGATACCGAAGAGCGGGAACCTCCCCTGAAAATCGTTCGCCATCCCCTGCGTAGCGGCCAGGTCGTCGAATACGGAGGCAGCGTGCTCCTGACGGAACGGATCAACAGCGGCGCCAAAGTGGCGGCACTGGGAAGTATCATCGCCCTGGGGGTCGTGGAGGGAGATCTCAGCTCCAGCGGCGAGTGCGTCATTGTACCCCCCATGTCCCGGGGAACGCTGCTCTTTCACGGGACCAAGGTGGAGCCCGAGCTTCTGAAATATCCCCTCAACAAGATCTCCTTCGCCGGAGAGGCGATCCAGATCCAACCCATCAAGAAAAAGGAGTTTCATTGAGTAAAGTCATCGCAGTCATCAGCGGAAAGGGCGGGGTAGGTAAGACCACCACCACCGCCAACGTCGGATTGGGAATCGCCATGAACCGCCGCCAGTGCGTGGTGGTGGATTTCGACATCGGCCAGCGCAACCTGGACATGATCCTGGGGTTGGAAAACCGGGTCGTCTACGACATGGTGCAGGTGATGGACGGAGAGGCGAAGCTGGAGCAGGCACTGATCCGCTCCAAGGCCCACAGCAACCTCCACTTCCTCCCCGCTTCCCAGACCAAGGACAAGAGCGTCCTCGATTCGGAGAAGATCCGTCAGCTCCTGGACGATCTGCGCCAGCGTTTCGAGTACGTGATCCTCGACGCCCCCGCGGGGATCGAGAGCGGCTTCGAGCATACCATCGAATTCGCCGACGAGGCGATCATCGTGGTCAACCCCGAAGTCTCTTCCATACGGGACTCCGACCGGGCCATCGGGATCCTCGACTCCAAATCCCGCAAGGTCCTCGAAGGCGGGGAGGTGAAGAAGCATCTCATCATCAACCGCATCGACCCGGAGATGGTGGAGCGGGGCGAGATGCTCAGCCACACCGACATCCTGGAGATCCTCAGCATCGACCTGCTGGGGATGGTCCCCGAAGACCGCAACGTCATCGACGCCTCCAACCAGGGCCACCCCATCATCCTGGACGAACAGTCCGAGGCGGGGCAGGCCTATCGCCGCATCGCCAAGCGCCTCTGCGGCGAACAGACTCCGCTGGTCGTTCCCCAGGTCCGCAAAAAGGGCCTGGTCGGCAAGCTGAAAGGACTCTTCGGCTGATGTTTCCCTGGTTCAACAAAAAGAAAAAAAGCGCTTCCGTCGCCAAAGACCGTCTCAAGATCGCCATCATGTCCGACCGGACCGGCCACGAGCTTCCTTTCATGGAAGATCTCAAACGCGACATCATCGAAGTGATCAAGAAATACAAAGAGGTCTCCAACATCGAGATCCGCCGCGTCTCCCACGAAGAGACCGACGCCATCGCCATCGAAGTGGAGTTGGAGGAGCATTAGTCGATAGTCGATAGTCGATAGTCCCGGGCGGATAAAATTTATTGAACGATATTAGCTTTCCGCTCTCCGCTTTCCGCTTTGAGCTTTTCCGCTTTCCAAAAGCCGCTTGACCGCTTCGGAGCAGAGCATCAGGCCGAAGGTGCCGGTGACGCCGACGAAGGAGCCTTTTTCCTTGCAGCGGGGCTCTTCGGGGCTGAAGACCACCGTGAAGTTGCGGTCGAAGCGGGCCCGTTTGAGCTCGTTGCGGATTTTGCGGGCGAGGGCGTCGCCGTGGGTTTTCCAGATGGAGGCCACCTGCACCCGGGAGGCGTCGATGCGCTTGGCGGAGCCCAGGGACATGAGGAGCTTTTTGTAGCAGCGTTTCGCCACCTCGATCTTGATCCGGGTGGTGTCGGCGCAGTCGAGGACCAGGTCGTAGGGGCCGAAGTCGAAGGATTCCACCCAGGCCAGGTCCATCCGCTGCCGGATCGTTTCGATGCCGGGGTAGAGGCGGGCGAGGGTGGAGACCTTGCACTCCCCCACGGCGCAGTCGGAGCCGATCTGGCGGTTGCGGTTGGACTCTTCGTAACGGTCGTAATCGAGGATCGTGATGCGCCCCACGCCGCTGCGATAGAGGCAGTCGAGGGCGTAGCTGCCGACTCCGCCGAC
>CAZGGT010000074.1:0-3725 GCA_964525335.1 uncultured Nitratifractor sp.
GCGTAATATCGATTTTGAGATTTTCCAGACCTCTCCCGCTGTAGACCAGATGGGATATGTATATTTTGTCCACACCGATCTCCTCGGCAAGCTCAAAAATCTGGTAGAAGTTTTCCCTGGTCTCGCTGGTGAGCGTAAAACGGATTCCGGCATTGCCGCCATGCTCCTGTATCATGGAAATCGCATCAAGACTCCGGCGGTAAGCCCCTTCCAGACCTCGAAAAGCGTCATGTACTTTTTCGATACCGTCTATGCTGATGCCTATATAATTGAAAGTCCCTATGATGCGATCCACATTTTTTTCATTGACATAAAGGCCGTTCGTGGAGAGATAGGTAACGATACCGGCCGATCTCATGGCTTTTGCAATCTCGAAAATATCTTTACGTATCAACGGCTCACCCCCGCTGAATATCACGAAACGTATGCCGGCTTTGACCAGTTCCGGAATCGCCTCCAGAATAAATCCTGTAGAAAGGAAATCTTTGCTGTTGGGATCGGCATAACTGTAACAATGTCGGCAAGCGAGGTTGCAGCGATTCGTGAAATTCCAGATGGCGATGGCCCCATCGAGGGAGCGCTCGGGTCGCCCCTCCAGCACGGAGTCGATCAAATTGGAAAGTCGAAACATCAGAAAGGCCGTTTTTTCACGTTGGGCGCTTCGAAAAGGAAGATCCCGGAGGGCTTGGGAACGGGCCATTCGAAGTGCTTCCACCATTTCTTGGGATCGGGATCTTTGGTTTTATAAGCCAGAACCATGTTGGCGGTATTGACACTGAAGTAGAGGTGGGGGGTATCCTTGGACCAGCGCACATGGAGAACCCAGCCCGGGAGTTTGAACGTCCGTTCGATCTTGAATGTCTCGGCGTTGACGATCTGGACATAGGGGAAATCCTTGCCGCTGAAGGTCACCGCCAGCCACTTTTTGTTGGGACTCAAGGCCGTGAAGACCGGATTGCCCTTGACGTCGATAGTGGTGACGGGCTTGAAGTCGTGGTCGAAGACGAAGACTTTGCGGTTACCCACGGCGGGGATGAAAAAGTATTTACCGCTGATACTCCAGAATCCGAAATGGGGAACTTTGAGGATCCGCTCTTTCTTGCCTAGTTTCAGAGGTACCTTGCGGTATTGCATCGTATCGAGGTCCAGGACGCCGACATCGGGAGAGTTGAAGAGACCCACGACGTAGAGGTTTTTGTCGATCATGGCGTCGAAGGGAACTTTGCCGATATTCGTCACCTTTTTCTCCAGGACGAAATGGGGGACCTTCTTGCCGGGCTGGGTATCCTTCATGACCCAGATTTCGTCACGATCCATGCAGGAGAAAATGAGTTTGTCTCCGTACTCTTTGATCCCCACGTTTCGGCTGCCGGTCTCGATGGTCTGAACGGGATTGAGGTCCCGATCGAGGATTTCGACGGTCTTGTTGTCGTAGTTGGCCACAGCGACGTAGTTGTCCCCCACGATGAACCCGATGGCGCTTTTGGAGGTACGGTACTCCTTGAGCTTCTTCTCCTTGAGGGGGTCGAACTTGATGACGTAGCCGTCCCGGGTGATGACGTAGCCGTCGTTGTCCCGGAACTTCACCACGGCGTGGTTGAAGTTGTGCATGTTGACGATCTCGTTGACCACCAGGTTGAAGTCGATGACCGCCAGGGCGGAATTTTCCCGCTCGACGACGAAGATCTTTTCCCGGGCACTGAGCGTAAGGCTCAGCGCAGCCGACAGAAGCAGTGCGGTGACAAGTTTTCTCATTGGGCGTCCTTTGTGTCCTTGAAAAGCAGAATGAAGTCGGCAAGGGTATTCAGCTGGGAAGCGTTGAGATCGTCGAAGGCCGGCATGGAATTGCGACGATATCCCAGCTTCTTATAGGTATGTTCGGGATCGGCGATCTGTGCCAGGATCATCTCCCGGCTCCGATGGTTTGCGATGGTCCTAAAGGAGGGACCGAAGGCCTCTGCCGTCTGGTGGTGACAACCCCAGCAATAGGCTTTGAAGAGTTTGTAGCCGGGATGGTTTTCTCCCGGGTTGGCTGCCGACAACAACCAGGGAAGCAGACAGATCCCCACCAACGTCCCCCGTTTCAATCTCATACCTCGCTCCTTGGGACTTCCGAATTTGGGAGATATGATAGCAGGTATTACGTTACCGTCAGTTGACAACTGTCAAAATCGGACTCCCCCATCCTCTCCGAAAAAGTTTTTCTTAAAGAGAATCGCTACAATGGCTTTCATGGAAAAGCTCAACAAAATCGAACGCCTCAAGGCGGAGCGCTCCCCGGCGGAGTTCCTGGAACACCTGGAGAATGTCGACTGGAGATCCCCTACGGAGGCAGACCGTTTCTATCTCAAAAACGCCGGCATCTACAACATCAAACTGAGGCCCGACACCTGGATGATCCGTCTGCGCTTCGACGGGGGAACCGTCGGGGTGGAGGCGCTGGAGTTCCTTTCGGATCTGGTGCCGCGGGAATCCCTGCGTCTTCTGCTCACCGCCCGGGGGCAGATCGAACTCCACGGACTTCGTCCCGAACGGGTCCTTCCGGTATGGCAGGAACTCCGGAATGCGGGATTCGAGACCCATCAGACCCTCACCGACAACTTCCGGGCCCTCGTCACCGATCCCCTCGACGGCTTCGATCCCTCCGCTCCATTCGCTTCGGGACCTGTCGTACAAGCGATCCGAAAGATCTTCCTGGGCCGACCCGAATGGCTGGGGACCATCCCCCGAAAGTTCAACACCGCCCTCCTCAGTACCCCCTCCCCCTCTTTCAATCCCTGGGGAAACGACCTCCTCTTTGCCCTGGCCCGGCGGGAGGGAGAATGGGGTTACAATCTCTATCTCGGCGGCCGCTTCAACGCCACCGCCCGATCCGCCGACATTTTCTGCACCTCCGAAGAAGCCCCCTCCCTCTTCGAGGCCGTCGCCCGGGCCTACCGCAGCCACGGTCCGAGGGGAAGCCGCGCCAAGACCCGGCTCCTCCATCTCATCGAAGAGATCGGGATGGAGCGGATGCGGGAACTCATCACCGAAGAGTACGGTCGTTCCCTCCCTTCGGCCGGAGAGCTGAACATGGGCTCCTCCGCCCATTGGGCCCCTCCCTTCCCCATCCGCCGCTACGGCCGCCACGGAGAGATCAGCCCCGATCTCCTCCGGGACGCCGCCCAAACGGCGAGAAAAGAGCGTCTAACCCTGCGCCTCACCCCCCATCAGGAGCTCTGGCTCTTCTCATCCCATCCTCCATCTTCCGCCATTCATCCTCCGTCCGCTTCCCCCGGAAGTGTCACGGCGTGTGCCGGAAGCCGCTACTGCCCCCTTTCCCTCTGGGATGTCAAAGAGGATCTCCCCCTCCTTCCCCTGGATCGGCTGGAACGCCTGGGAATTTCCCTGGGTTTCAGCGGTTGTCTCAAGGGGTGCGGCCGCCACTACCATACCGACCTGGGAATCATCGGTCTGCGGACCAATCTCTACGCCGAAACCGAACGGGCCGCCCGAGTCTTCCTGGGAGCGCTCCAGGCCCCTGACCCCGCTCCGGCACGGATGCTCTATTATTCGGTACCACTGCGCAGACTCGGCGAACTCTTCGATGTGATCCTGGAGGATTTCGAAGAGAGCGGGATGACAAATTTCGAAAGCTTCAGCCGGAAAACCCTGGCCTCCCAGAGCATCGAGTCCCTCCAACTCTGGTACCTGGCCCGGCAACTTTGGGATATCGACGGGGAAAT
>CAZGGT010000075.1:0-9790 GCA_964525335.1 uncultured Nitratifractor sp.
AAAGGTCGACGTCTGCCTCAAGTACGGGGCCGACACCATCATGGACCTCTCCACCGGCGGGGACCTGGACGCCATCCGCGAGGCGGTCATCGCCCACTCCACGGTGCCCATCGGTACCGTGCCCATCTACCAGATCCTCCACGACATCAACGACAAGGTGGAGGACCTCACCATCGACATCATGCTCAAGACCCTGGAGAAGCAGGCGCGGCAGGGGGTGAGCTACTTCACCATCCACGCGGGCTTCCTCCTGCGCTTCATGCCCCACGTGGCCCGGCGCAAGATGGGGATCGTCAGCCGGGGAGGCTCCCTCATGGCGGCCTGGATGATGCACCACCACCGGGAGAACCCCTTCTACGAAGCCTACGACGAGATCCTCGACATCTGCCGCCGCTACGACGTGGCTCTCTCCCTGGGGGACTCCCTGCGGCCCGGCTGCCTCTACGACGCCAGCGACGAGGCGCAACTGAGCGAGCTCAAGGTCCTGGGAGAGCTGACCCTCAAAGCCTGGGAGAAGGATGTCCAGGTGATGATCGAGGGGCCCGGCCACGTGCCGCTCAACCAGATCGAGCGCAACATGAAGCTGGAGCGGGAGTATTGCCACGAAGCCCCCTTCTACATCCTCGGCCCCCTGGTCACCGACATCGCCGCCGGTTACGACCACATCAGCTCCGCCATCGGCGCGGCGGTAGGGGGCTGGCACGGGGCGAGCATGCTCTGCTACGTCACTCCCAAGGAGCACCTGGGGCTCCCCAACGCCGCCGACGTGCGCGAAGGGATCATCGCCTACAAGATCGCGGCCCACGCCGCCGACATCGCCCGGGGCCGCCCGGGAGCCCGGGAGGTGGACGACGCCATGAGCGACGCCCGCTACGGTTTCGACTGGAACCGGCAGTTCGAGCTGGCCCTCGACCCCGACCGGGCCCGGGAGTACCACGACGAGACCCTTCCCCAGGATGTCTTCAAGGAGGCGGAGTTCTGTTCCATGTGCGGCCCCAAATTCTGCTCCTACAAGATCACCCAGACCATCGTCGAGGAGCACGGCGAGGCGATGGAGATGGGAGATTGAGAAGAGAAGGGGGCTGCGCCCTCATTTCATTTGATGTATAATCCCATCGAAATTTATCTATAACAAATCGTAACACGTAGCACTCAGCACGTAACACTCAATACAAAGGAGTCAACATGACCGAAGAGAAAGTACTGGACGCGCTCCGAAACGTCGTCTACCCCGGATTCACCAAAGACATCGTCAGCTTCAATTTCGTCAAGGGCGTCGAGATCGACGACAACGACCGGGTCAAAGTGACCCTGGAGATCACCTCCAGCGCCGACGAGGTGAAGATGCAGCTCATCAAAGATATAGAGACCGAGCTGGCCAAGGCGGGAGCCGAGGATGTCCACGTCGAGATCATCGCCCCCAAAAAGCCGGTGGAGCGGAGCAACTCCATGACCGGCAAAAACATCGCCCCCCAGGTGAAGAACTTCCTGATGATCAGCTCCGGAAAAGGGGGCGTGGGCAAATCGACCACCTCGGTGAACCTGGCCATCGCCATGGCGATGCAGGGCAAGAAGGTCGGCCTCCTCGACGCCGACATCTACGGCCCCAACATTCCCCGGATGATGGGGATCGAAAACGTCAAACCCGAGGTGGTGGGCAACAAGGTCAAGCCCATCGAAGCCTACGGCATCGAAGTGATGAGTATGGGAAGCCTCATGGAGCCCGGCCAGTCCCTGATCTGGCGGGGCGCCATGATCATGAAGGCGATCGAGCAGTTCCTCCGGGATATCCTCTGGAGCGACCTGGACGTGCTCGTCATTGACATGCCTCCCGGAACCGGCGACGCCCAGCTGACCCTGGCCCAGAGCGTCCCCGTCACCGCCGGCGTGACCGTCACGACTCCCCAGGAGGTGAGCCTGGACGACAGCCGCCGGAGCCTGGATATGTTCCAGAAGCTCCACATCCCCATCGCGGGGCTCATCGAAAACATGAGCGGTTTCATCTGCCCCAGCTGCGGCACCGAGAGCGACATCTTCGGCATGGGGACCTCCCAGCCCGTCGCCGAGGAGTACGGCACCGAACTCCTGGCCCGGATCCCCATCGAGCCCCAGGTGCGCATCGGCGGCGACACCGGCAAGCCGGTCACCTACACCCAGCCCGAGAGCGAGACCGCCAAGCGCTTCATGGAGGCGGCCAGCAAAGTGATCGCGTTCATGGAGAAGGTCAACGAAGAGGGAGGCGCCGACAACGCCGCCATCCAGCCTACGACCCCTCCGGGCGTGAGCGCCTGCAGCATGAAGTAACTTCCGGGCTTTCCCCGGAATTTTTGAGGATTTCAAGTTCTTTTCAGCTTGATTCGTTAATATTCTACTCCACGTTCAGTCGGGGTGTGGCGCAGTCTGGCTAGCGCGCTACCTTGGGGTGGTAGAGGTCGCAGGTTCGAGTCCTGTCACTCCGACCATTTTTCTTCTTTTTTCCCAATCAAATTCCTATCGATACTTTCCGTTCAATCAGATCCTTGTCGCTTTCAGCATGGTCCGTACGGTCATCGATCCGAGCAGACCGGTCCCGATGTGAAACGACTAGTTCAACTTCGGCAGACGCCACCTGCGTTTCCAGGCGATAAACCTAAGGAACACACCGGAAAAGAACAGAATGAGCAGGATCGGAGTCCGGAGGAGTCCGAGAGGGTGGAGCAGGCTGAGGAGCAGGCCGATGCCCAGGGCGATGATGCCGTAGAAACCGCCGTGGAGGACGTAGGGGACCCGGTTGATGAGCATATCCCGGAGGATGCCGCCGCCGACGGCGGTGGTGAAGGCCAGGAGGGTGACTCCGGCGGGATTGTACCCCGCTTCGATGGCGACCAGGCCGCCGGAGAGAGCGAAGGAGACCATCCCCAGGGCGTCGATGAAGACGAAGAGCCCTTTGCTCAGAAGGGCTTCGCGCTCGTGCATACGTAGGAGGATGAGGAAGGTGGTGACCGTCACGACGGTGAGGGAGGGCATCGCGTCGGTGAAGGAGTAGGGAGGGCGTCCCGCCAGCAGGTCTCGGAGGATTCCGCCTCCCAACGCTGTGAGAAAGGCGCTCAGGTAGATTCCCAGCAGGTCGAGCCGCGCCCGGACGGCGATGGTGAAACCGCTGGCGGCGAACGCGGCGATGCCGAGGTATTCCGCTAGGAGGAGGAGCATAGGGTTCTCCTCCTAACGAGTGAAAAGTGAACAGAGGCTCCCGCTCGGGGGCCGGAGAGTGAAAAGTGAAGAGTGAAAGGTGAAACGTTTCGGTGGACGTTGCTTCGCAACGTTTTCTTTTTTGGAATGGAGCCCAAGGCGGATCCGAAACCTACTGAACGCTGCACGCTGCGCACTGAACGCTCCTATGTAAAATCGTCGCCTTCGGCGACCCCTGCATTCAACATTTAACATCCAACATTCATCATCCCACTGATGCGCCACAAGCGCATCAGTGGTTCAGGATCTGTTTGAGGAAGAGCTGGAGGCGTTCGCTTTCGGGGTGGTGGAAGAAGGTCTCGGGATCGTTCTCCTCGACGATCTGGCCGGCGTCCATGAAGATGACCCGGTCGGCGACTTTACGGGCGAAGCCCATCTCGTGGGTGACGGTGACCATGGTCTTTCCCTCTTCGGCCAGGGAGATCATGACGTCCAGGACTTCGCCGATCATCTCGGGGTCCAGGGCGGAGGTGGGCTCGTCGAAGAGCATGATGTCGGGGCTCTTGCAGAGGGCCCGGGCGATGGCGACCCGCTGCTGCTGGCCTCCGGAGAGCTGGTTGGGGTATTTGTTCGCCTGGTCGGCGATGTTGACCCGCTCCAGGTAGTGCATGGCGGTTTCGATCGCCTCTTTTTTGGGCTTCTTGTAGACCCAGACCGGGGCGAGGGTGAGGTTCTCCAGGATCGTCAGGTGGGGGAAGAGGTTGAAGTGCTGGAAGACCATGGCGACGTTGGAACGAATCTCCCTGAGATTTTTGACGTCGTTGTTGACCTCGATCCCCTTGACCTTGATGCTTCCCTCCTGGTACTCCTCCAGGCGGTTGATGCAGCGGATCAGGGTCGATTTTCCCGAGCCGGAAGGGCCGGCGATGACGACGATCTCTCCCTTGCGGACCTCCAGGTCGATCTCTTTGAGGACGTGGAAGTCGTCGTACCACTTGTTGACCTTTTCGATCTGGATGATCGGCTCGCCCAGCTCTTTCTTCTTGGTGTCGCTCATGCTTAGTTCCCTTTATCGGTATTGAGTTTTTTCTCCAGATGTTTCGAATACATCGACATGCTGAAGGTGAAGATCCAGAACACGAAGGCGACGAAGACGTATCCTTCGGTATCCATTCCCAGCCAGTCCCGGTCGTTGGCGGTGACGGTGACCATGGCCAACAGATCGAAGAGTCCGATGATCATCACCAGCGAGGTATCCTTGAAAAGACTGATGAAGGTTCCCACCAGGTTGGGGATCGTCACTTTGATCGCCTGGGGGAGGATCACCAGCGCCATCTTCTGCCAATAGCCCAGCCCCAGGGCGTCGGCCGCTTCGTACTGTCCTTTGGGGATCGCCTGGAAGCCCGAGCGGATGTTCTCCGCCACGTAGGCCGCTTCGAAAAGGGTGATTCCGATCAGCGCCCGAACCAGTTTGTCGAAATTGACCCCTTCGGGAAAGAAAAGGGGCAGGACGACCGATGCCATGAAGAGGACGGTGATGAGGGGAACGCCCCGGACGAACTCGATGTAGAAGACGCTGAGGCTCTTGATGATGGGCAGTTTCGACTGGCGTCCCAGAGCCAGGAGAATCCCGAGGGGGAAGGAGAGGACGATTCCCACCGTCGCGATCACCAGGGTCAGGAGCAGACCGCCCCATTTGGAGGTTTCCACGAGGGGAAGACCGAAATGCCCTCCGTGGAGGAGCAGGTAGGCGAAGACGGGATAGACGACGATGAGGGCCAGCTTGAGACGATGGAGTCCCGGGACGAATTTGGCGAAGGCTCCCAGGGCCAGGATGGCGGCGATGACGGTCTTGGGGCGCCAGAGTTCTTCCTGAGGGTAGAAACCGAAGAGGAACATGTTGAGTTTTTCCCGGACGAAGATCCAGCAGGCGCCGTCACCGCCGCAGTCGGCTTTGGAATGTCCCACGAAATGGGCGTCGAGGATTGCCCATTTTACGAAGGGGGGAATGATCATATAGAGGATGGCGATCCCCAGGATCGTAAAGACGATATTGAAGGGTGACGAGAGAAGGTTGTGCCGGACCCAGGCGATGGGACCGCGTTCCAGCAGGGGCGGCTCTTTGGCGGGTTTGGGGGGATAGACGGCCATCTCAGCGCTCCTTGATTTTCATTTTGGCGTTGAACCAGTTGAGGATCAGCGAAACGATCAGGCTGATGAGCAGGTAGGTGAGCATCGTGATCAGCAGGATCTCCAGGGCCTGTCCGGTCTGGTTGAGGCTGGTGCCTGCGAAGATGGTGACCAGCTCGGGATAGCCGATGGCGGCGGCCAGGGAGGAGTTTTTGATCAGGTTGAGGTATTGGTTGATGATGCTGGGGATGGCGATACGCACCGCCTGGGGAAGAATCACCAGGCGTAGCTGTTGCATGGGGGAGAGCCCCAGACTGGTGGCCGCTTCCTTCTGCCCCTTGGGGACCGCCTCGATTCCCGAACGGATCGCTTCGCCGATAAAGGTGGCGGTGTAGATACTCAAAGCGAAGAGCAGAGCGAGAAATTCGGGGGTGAAAGTCTTGCCGCCGCGGAAGTTGAATCCGTGAAGCTCGGGATAGACGGCGGTGACGGGTCGTCCGGCGATGAGGTAGGCCAGAAGGGGGAAGAGAACCAGAATGACCAGTCCCGTCACGAAAACCGGGAACTGCTCTCCGGTATCCTCCTGCCGTTTCTTCGCCCAGCGGGAGAGGAGATAGATCGCCACCACCGCCATGAAGAGGGCGGCAGCGATCATCCAGGAACCGGGGCCGAAGATCAGTTCGGGCATGAAAAAGCCCCGATTGTTGATGAAGACCGCATCGAAGAAGTTGATACTGTGTCGGGCGGCGGGGAGGGTCGCCAGGACGACGTTGTACCAGAAAAGAATCTGGAGCAGGACCGGAATGTTCCGGAAGGTTTCGATGTAGGCGGCCGCGATCCGGTTGATCAGCCAGTTGCCGCTCAGGCGCCAGACCCCGATGAGCAGGCCGATGAGGGAGCTGAGCACGATGCCCCAGAAGGAGACGATCAGGGTATTGAGGAGTCCGACCTTGAAGACGTCCCAATGGGTGCTCTGGGGGGTGAAGGGGATCGGGGATTCGGTGATGTCGAAGCCCGCCGTAGCGTGGAGAAAGGCGAATCCCGTCTTGATCCCCCGCTGTTCGATGTTGTGGGCGGTATTCTGGGCGATGTAGAAGAGAAAGCCCACGAAGAGGGTGATCGTGATGATCTGGTAGAGGATACCGCGAATCTTTTCGTCGCGCAGAAAAGCAGGCAAAAGAAATCCTTTTATTAGGTAAGAGATAAGAAGTAAGAGGTAAGAGATGAGGAAAAGGACAAAAAGTCTCGACCATCTCTCATACTTCTTACTTATTCTCTCTTACTTCAAACCGTCGGAGCGAAAGCTCCCGTCGGTTTAGCGGAACGGAGGAGAGTACTGGATTCCGCCTTTGTTCCAGAGGGCGTTGAGGCCGCGTTCGATCTTCAGAGGCGTTTTGACGCCGACGTTGCGCTCGAAGATCTCTCCGTAGTTGCCCACCTGCTTGATGGCCCGGTAGAAGCACTCCTTGTCGAGGCCGATGTTTTTGCACATATCGCCTTCGACTCCCAGGAGACGCCGGGTCTCGGGATCGGTGCTCTTGGCCTTCGCTTCGTCGACGTTGGCCATGGTGATCCCCTTCTCCTCCGCGGTCAGCAGGGCGTTGCGTGTCCACTTGGCGATGTCGAACCACTGATCATCTCCGTGGCGGACGGCGGGAGCCAGAGGTTCCTTGGAGATGATCTCGGGCAGAATGACGTACTTCTCGGGATTTTTCATTTTGGTCCGCTCGGCGTAGAGACCGGAGGCGTCGGTGGTGACGACGTCGCAGCGTCCCGCTTCGAAGGCTTTGTTGACCTGGTCGTTGGTATCGAAGGTGATCGCTTTGAACTTCATATGGTTGGCACGGAAGTAGTCGGCCAGATTGAGCTCGGTGGTGGTACCCGCCTGGATACAGATGGTGGCACCGTCGAGCTCTTTGGCGCTTTTGACGCCCAGGGCACGGGGAACCATGAAGCCCTGTCCGTCGTAATACATTACGCCGGTGAAGTTGATTCCCAGGGCGGTATCCCGGGTTTCGGTGTTGGTGGTATTCCGGGAGAGAACGTCGATTTCACCGCTCTGCAACGCGGTGAAGCGCTCCTTGGCGTTGAGGGGAACATACTTGACCTTCTTGGCGTCGCCCAAAACGACGGCGGCAAGGGCTCGGCAGTAGTCGACGTCGAGACCTCTCCACTCCCCTTTGGAGTCGGCCTCGCTGAAACCGGGAAGACCGGTATTGACCCCGCACTTAAGGATGCCGGCTTTCTTGACGTCGTCGAGGGTTCCGGCCATAGCGAGGGTGGCGGTGGCAAGAGCCGCGACCGCCGAGAGTTTGAGCAGTTTTTTCATCACTGTTTCTCCTTTTGAATGATGTGGAACACCCATAGTTTAGACTGAAAGGGATTAAGGCAAGATTAGTGATTTTAATGTTTTGTAATCAAAAAAAACGCGACTATTCCAGGGGGTCGATTTCCCAGAAGAAATCGACCCATGAAGTGGCTTCCCTGACCGTAAAATCGGGCTGCACCAGGGAACCGGGTTTGTAGAAAAGCGTGGCGACTTTGAAGGTGAGTTCCGGGTAGAGTTTTCGGAGACGCTGTAGTACGGCTACGAGGGTTTCTCCGCTGTCGGCGATGTCGTCGAGGATCAGTACCTTTCCGGCATCGGAGAGGTCCGGAATGTTGGAAATCCTGAGGGTGTCGAGTTTGCGGGTACCGTCGTAATGGATGGAGTTGAGGACGAAAAGCCGGCGGGTATCCATGGCGATCGCGAGGAAATGACCGAGAGTGAGACCTCCCCGGGCGATGGCGAGGAGGGTATCGGGAGCGTACTCCCGGATCCGATGGTGGAGGGTTTTCACATCCCCGAGAAACTCATCGTACCCGTAATAATATTTTTCCATGAGGAGGGCTCCTTGTCAATGAACGATGAAGACGATCAGACTGATGAAAGTGATCAGATAGATTCCGATATTGAGTTCCGAAAACTTTCCCTGGATCATCTTCAACAGGGTGAAGGCGACGAATCCGGCGGAGAGACCGTTGGTGATGGAGTAGGTCAGGGGCATCAGAAGGATGGTAAAGAATGCGGCCGAGGCAGTGGCGATGTCCATGGTTTCGAAGTTCATCTTGCCCAGTTCGGTGAACATCAGGATGCCGACGATGACCAGGACCGGATAGATGGCGGGACCGGGAATCGCCTGGAAGAGCGGCAACAGAAAGAGGGTCAGGATGAAGAGAAGGGCGGTGAAGACGGCGGTCAGCCCCGTCCGGCCTCCCGCTTCGACACCGCTGGCCGATTCGATGAAGCTGGTGGTGGTGGAGACGCCCAGGATGGCTCCCGTGACTGTGGCGACGGCGTCGGCCTCCAGGGTCTTCTCCAGAGATTTGTCTTCGTCGTCCCCCTCCTGGAAAAGCCCCGCCCGGGCTCCGACGGCGGTCAGGGTTCCCAGGGTGTCGAACATGTCGGTGATGAGGAAGGTGATGATGACCGGCAGCAACGAGAGGCTCAGGGCCGAGAGAAGATCGAAGTGGAACGCGATGGGGGCGATGGAGGCGGGGAGGCTGAAGAGCTGGTCGGGCATCTTTCCCAGACCGACGATCCAGCCGACGACCGAAGTGAGCAGAACCCCGAGGATGAAGGCTCCCCGGATTTTGAACGTATAGAGGATCAGGGTGAGAAAGAGACCGAAGATTCCCAGCAGGACTTTGGGCTCTCCCAGATGGCCCAGGGTGACCAGGGTGGCTTTGTCGGGGACGATGATTCCCAGCTGTTTGAGGCCGATGAACGCGATAAAGGCGCCGATTCCCGCGCTGATGGCCCGGCGCAGGTCCATGGGGATGGAGTGCATGACCCAGACCCGGAAGCGGGTGGCCGAGAGAATCAGGAAGATCATCCCCGAGATGAAGACGATTCCCAGGGCGGTCTGCCAGGGGAGCTTCATCCCCAGGACCAGCCCGTAGGTGAAGTAGGCGTTGAGTCCCATTCCGACGCTCATGGCTACGGGAGTGTTGCTCCAGAAGCCGTTGAACATCGTGGCGAGGATGGTGATGAGGGCCGTCGCGGTGATCACCGCTCCCATCGGGAGCCCCGCGTCGGCCATGATGAAGCCGTTGACCGGGACGATATACATCATCGTCAGAAAGGTGGTGAGTCCCGCCATAAATTCGGTTTTGACGTCGGTCCCTTTGCGTGCCAGTTGAAACCGTTCGAGCATCGTCTTCTCTCCCTTCGTCTCTTTTCGTACTTAGGTGAATAGTATAGCACGAAGCTTTTTCCCGGAGGTTGGGGTTCCGGGAAATCGGGAAGAATGTAAGAATTTCCTGAGAACGATATGTTAGAATGTTCCGCAGCCCGCTGAAGAAGGAGGCGAAGAATGCGAGGAATGAGAGTAGGGGTGGCCGGGGTCCTCGCTCTGGCCGTTGCGGTGGCCCAGGAACCGAAGGCGACGCTGATGAACGGAATGGAGCCGACGAAAATTCTGGAACGGGCCTATGCTTTTTTGCAGGTGCA
>CAZGGT010000076.1:0-5219 GCA_964525335.1 uncultured Nitratifractor sp.
TGGACCACCTGATCCTGACCCGGGAGGGATGGTACAGCTTCAGCGAGGAGGGGGAGCTTTTTTGAGATGGAGGATGGAAGATGGAAGATTGGAAAGGGGGTGTAGGAGATGATCCTGGTCCATGGAATCCTCCGGCTGGAGTTGCCGGAGGCGCACTCTCTCAAAGGGCGGAGGCGGATCGTCCACTCCCTGAAGGAGCGGCTCAAAGCCTTCAACATCTCGGTCCTCGACATCAGCGGGGAATATGTGCGGGAGGCGGAGCTGGCCCTGGCGTGGCTGGCCCACGACTCCCGCCAGGCGGCGCAGATCCGTCAGAGCGTCGAGCGGACGATGGAGCGGCACTTTCCGGAGCTGTTTTGGGAACTGGAGCTTGAAGAATTTTGAATGTTGAGTTTTGAATGTTGAATGGAATTTGTTATTGGTATATTGGTGTATTGGTTATTGGGAGTCGAGATTCGGTGGAGGTTGGTGCTCGATGAGAGCATAGCTTGGCTTCATTCCTCGGTTCCTTGATTTCTCGGTTGCTCGGTTCCTACGCATTTCTCTTGCGACTTGAGGCTTGCGACTCTCAATTTCGAACGCTGAGTGCCGCACACTGAATAGTGTAAATGGCTTTTTCGATAGAATAACGACAATTTCCCGGAGGCTCGTCGGAGCCCGTAATTGAAGGAGTGAGAATGAAAGTATTGCTGATCAAGGATGTCAAAAACGTCGGAAAGGCGGGCGAGATCAAAGAGGTCAAAGACGGATACGGCCGCAACTTCCTGGTGGCCAAAGGCTTGGCGAAGGTCGCCACGCCCGAGGTGGTCGAAGCGTGGAAAGCCGAGCAGGAGCGCAAGGCGGCCGAAGAGGCGGCGGAGATCGAGCGGCTGACGGCCGAGAAGGCGAAGATCGAGGCGGTCGAGATCCGGATCGAGAAGCCCTCGGCTCCCATCGGGATCCGCGGTTCCGTGACCAACAACGACATCGCCCAGGCCATCCGGGAGCAGCTGGGCTTCGAGATCGACAAGCACAAGGTCGAACTCAAAAAGCCCATCAAATCCGAAGGACTCCATACCGTCGACATCAAACTGGGCCACGGCATCCACGCCGCGGCCAAGGTCAACGTGGTCGCCGTCGAGGGGTAAGGGATGTTCGAAGCGACCACCATCCTCGCCTACCGCGGGGAGAACCACGCCGTCATCGGCGGGGACGGGCAGGTGACCTTCGGCGATACGGTGCTCAAGGGCAACGCCACCAAGATCCGCACCCTCTACGAGGGGAAGATCCTGGCGGGATTCGCCGGGAGCACCGCCGACGCCTTCACCCTCTTCGACATGTTCGAGGGGATCCTCAACGAAAAGCGGGGCGACCTGCTCAAATCGGTGATCGAATTTTCCAAGCAATGGCGCCAGGACAAGCACCTGCGCCAGCTCGAAGCGATGATGCTGGTGCTCGACCGGGAACACATCTTCATCCTCAGCGGCACCGGGGACGTGGTGGAGCCCGAGGACGGGCGCATCGCCGCCATCGGCAGCGGGGGCAACTACGCCCTCTCCGCCGCCCGGGCCCTGGAGCGCCACAGCTCCCTGGACGCCGCGACCCTGGTCCGCGAGAGCCTGCAGATCGCCGGAGAGCTCTGCATCTATACCAACACCAACATCAAACTCCTGGAGCTGAAACCGTGAGCGAACGCACCATGACGCCCAAAGAGATCGTCGCCTACCTCGACCGCTACGTCATCGGCCAGGGCGACGCCAAAAAGACCATCGCCGTCGCCCTGCGCAACCGCTGGCGCCGGATGCGGCTGGAGGAGGAGATGCAGCGGGAGGTGACTCCCAAAAACATCCTGATGATCGGAAGCACGGGGGTGGGCAAGACCGAGATCTCCCGGCGCCTGGCCCGGATGATGAAGCTTCCTTTCATCAAGGTCGAAGCGAGCAAATTCACCGAGGTGGGCTTCGTGGGCCGGGACGTGGAGTCGATCATCCGGGATCTCACCGTCACGGCGCTGCAACTGGTCCGGGAGGAAGAGAACGAACGCAACCGGGAGAAGATCGAAGCCTACGTGGAGAACCGGATCATCGAGAAGCTCCTGCCGCCCCTTCCCGACGGAGCCAGCGAGCAGAAAAAGGCCGACTACGAGGCGAGTTTCGCCCGGATGCAGGCGAAGCTGGAGCGGGGAGAGCTGGATCATCTCAAGATCGAGGTGGAGATGCCGCCTCCCAGCGTGGAGGTGGCCGGCGGAAACGTCCCGCCGGAGATGGCCAACGTCCAGGAGTCGATCCTCAAGGTCCTGGGGGGCCTGGGAAAGAAGGGGGAGAAGAAGGAGGTGAGCGTCAAAGAGGCCCGGAAGATCCTGGCCGACGAAGCGAGCCGGGAGCTGCTGGACGAAGAGAAGCTCAAGCAGATGGCCCGGGAGAAAGTGGAGCAGGGAGGGATCGTCTTCATCGACGAGATCGACAAGATCGCCGTCCCCTCCAACCAGACCTCCCGCCAGGATCCCAGCAAAGAGGGGGTCCAGCGCGACCTGCTTCCCATCGTGGAAGGCTCCACCGTCAGCACCAAGCTCGGCCCGGTCAATACCGACCACATCCTTTTCATCGCCGCCGGGGCTTTCCACCTGAGCAAGCCCAGCGACCTGATTCCGGAGCTTCAGGGGCGCTTTCCCCTGCGGGTAGAGCTCGACAGCCTGGACGAGGAGGCCCTCTACCGGATCCTCACCGAACCCAAAAACTCCCTGGTCCGCCAATACCAGGCCCTCATGGCCGTGGAGGGGGTGACCCTGGAGTTCGAAGAGACGGCCCTGCGGGCCGTCGCCCGCTACAGCGCCCTGGCCAACGAAAAGACAGAAGATATCGGCGCCCGGCGCCTCCATACGGTGATGGAGAAAATCCTGGAGGACCTGAGCTTCGACGCCGACGAACGCAGCGGCGAGACGGTCCTCATCGACGAGAGACTCGTCGACGAGAAGCTGGGAGACCTGGTGGAAAACGAGGATGTGACGCGGTATATTCTCTGATGCTTTCGCATCGGAGAAAGTGAAGAGTGAAAAGTTTTGGATGGAACCGGAAACGAAGCTACGAGAAGAGGGGCGAATCGATGAAGCGGGTTGATGCGTTGGAGGTCCTGCGAAAATATTTTCAGGAGAATGCCGGAAAATATTCTTTGAAACGGATGGGCCTGTTTGGCAGCGTTGCGCGCGAAGAGGCGGCCGAAGGGAGCGATGTGGATGTCGTCGTGGAGTTCGAACGTCCCAATCTTTTCAATCAGGCTGCGATTATGGTGGAGCTGCGTGAGCGTTTCGGGTGTGACGTGGATGTCGTCGCACTCTGGAAACGGATGAATCCCCGTTTGAAGCGGCGAATCGATGCCGAGGCGATCTATGTCTGATAGAAAACTGTTGATTGATTTGATTGAAGAGATGATTGAAGCGACGGAGAAAATAGTCCATCGCTGCGATAGGGCGGAATGTGTCGACACATTTCTGAGGGATGAAGAAGGGATGATCCTTCTTGACAGTATCTGTATGCAGTTGGTCGCATTGGGCGAAGCGGTAAAAAAAGTCGATGGGCTGACAGATGGAAAACTTCTTGAAAATTACGATGAAGTTCCCTGGAGAGCGATTGCCGGGATGCGAGATGTTCTTTCTCATCACTATTTCGATCTCAATGCCGAGACGGTTTATGGTATTTGCGGCGAAGAGATTCGAAGTGTTCTGCTGACGCTTCGACGGATACGTTCCGATCTATTTCAAAAGGAGAAGGGGCGAGAGGGGTCCCGAAAATGACCATCGCCGCTCCTTCCCAGCAGCTCGTTCACGACCGGCTCATGACGTCGGGATTGCCGGAGGAGGGGGAGTTTGCCGGCATGGCCGCCCTGGGGTTCGAAGCGGTGGTCAACCTGGGCCGTCCCGAGGATTCGGCGACGCTGCCGGAGGAGGATCTGCTGGTGACGGCGGCGGGGATGCGCTACTTCCACCTGCCGGTTCCCTTCGCCCGCCCCACTTTCGACGACTACGAGATGCTCCGGGACCTGCTCAACGCCCTCTACCCCCGCAAAACCTGGCTCCACTGCGCCAAAAACCACCGGGTCTCCGCCCTGATCTTCCTCTACAACGTCATTGACCGCAGCGTCCCCATCTCCGAGGCTCGGGCCCGTCTCTACCTGGTCTGGCAGCCCGACGAAGTGTGGCAGGCCTTTCTCGACGAGGCGCTGGAGAAGTATGTGTATCAGTTTTTATAGGGAAGAGTGAAGAGTGAAAAGTTTCGGTTGGTGCCATGGGCTGGCGCTTTCTACCGAAATGAGACCGACGCTTTGAGTGTTCGTCAAGCAGTCGACCACATAGATGGGACTTTCGTTATAATCGTTGCAATGACAATATGTGGAGAGTAAGATGGAAAATTGGAGAGAACGAATCACGATCGATCCTGATCTCTGTAACGGCAGGCCTACGATCCGTGGAAAACGCATTACGGTACAGACGATATTGGAATTTCTAAGTGCCGGTGAATCTGCAGAGGAGATCCTTCGACAGTATCCTTCTCTCCAGGAGGAGGATATCGAGGCAGCCCTGGCGTTTGCCAGCCATTTGATGGACAAAGACTTTACCCTGAAAAAGATTGCCTGAGCCAATGGCGGAATATCTTATTGACGTCAACCTTCCAAGATATTTTTCTATCTGGGAAGGAGATAAATACGAATTTGTTTTCGATCTCGATGATCGAATGAAAGACAGCGAGATCTGGGAGTACGCTTGTAAACGTCGGATGACAATCGTATCGAAAGATGCGGATTTTCGGGAAAAAATTCTGATGAACGAACCCCCGCCGAGGTTTATCCATATCCGGGTAGGAAATATGAAAATGAAAGCGTTTCATCGACTGGTAAGTTCGGTATGGGATGAAGTTTGCCAATTGAGCGAAACCCATAAACTCGTAGTCCTTTATGAGGATCGCATCGAAGCGATCGGGTAAAGCTGCAGAAATGCCATATGTGTTTGTTGGAATCTATATCTTAAAAAAACTGTCGCCGAAGGCGACCCCTTCATCCTTCATCCAACATCTATCATCTATCATCACACAGATCACGGGAGTTCTCCCGTGATCTGTGTCATCGGTGCCGGAGTCGCCGGGGTGATGGCGGCGCGTTTTCTGACGGAGGGGGGCGCGAAGGTGCTGCTCGTCGACCGGAGCCATATCCCCGCCTCCGGGGGGAGCGGGGCGGCGGGGGCCTTCGTC
>CAZGGT010000077.1:0-20715 GCA_964525335.1 uncultured Nitratifractor sp.
GCGACTTTTCTGTAGCGATTCGTTACACCTTTCGATTTGTGATATGATCGGGTATGCATCGAAGAGGTAGGATGCTGTGGGACGGAGCGTCATGTTCCGGGAACAATCGAGACTTCTTCGAGGGAAAGCGCGACATCGTTCACGTGCCGGAGTTCATTCTTCACCTCCCATTTTTCCGGCATTTCGAATGCTGTCGGCATGTTGCGGTCCGTTTTCATAAAAACAAGGGCACCTTTGGAAATCAATTCGGACCTTTCAGGGCAGGATTGATGGAAGTCAATTTTCTCGTAGAATCAATTCATTATAATTGACACAACGGTCAGGAGTCTGCCGGATAGGACCGGCCAAATATACTCTAATCGAAGAAGGAGGAGTAATGAAAGTAGGAACAATTTTGAGTTATGTGGCGGTTGCCGCGCTGGCGGGGACGATGGCCCAGGCGGGAACGTCCAAGATGGACTTCGCCAAAATGTATGAAAAAGAGTGCCAGGGCTGCCACGGTCCCATCCACCAGGGAGGTGTCGGTGCCGACCTGCGTCCCAAAGCTCTGAAGAAAAAGAACAAGCAGATGCTTGTCGACACCATCCTCAACGGCAAGCCCGGTACCGCCATGCCTGCCTGGAAGTCCACGTTCAGCCGCGACGATGCCTCCGGTATGGTCGATTGGCTGATGAACTGGAAAAACACCGTCGAGCTCAAACTTTCTCTCGACGAGGTGAAAAAGACCTGGAAGAAGCTGGCGGATCGCGAGGCGCTGTTCAAGAAGTATCCCACGCCCACCGACGTCAAGAGTGTCAAGGATATCGTCTTCGCCACCGAGCGTGACGCTTCTTTGGTCGACTTCATCGACGGTACCAGCGGGAAGGTACTCTCCCGCCACAAGGCGGGCTTCGCGGTCCACGTCACCGTGACCAACAAGCGGATGCCCCGCTACGCCTACTCCATCAGCCGCTCCGGTCGTCTGACGATGTTCGACCTCAACGCTCCCGGCCAGCCCGCTGTCGCCAGCGTCCAGGTCGGACAGGAGTCCCGCGGTCTGGCGGTCTCTCCCGACGGCAAATATGTCATGGCGGGGAACTACAATCCCGGCGGTGCCGTCCTCTGTGACGCGATGACCCTCGAGCCCCTGAAGGTCTATCCCACCGCCAGCGTCATCGACCCCGACGGCAACATCGGGCCCAGCCGTGTCGCCTACATCGCCGACACCCCCTACGCTCCTTACTTCAGCTTCGCACTGAAGGACGGCGGCCACGTCTATATCGTCGACTACAGCAAGCCCGACTTCCCGGTCGTGGGCGACATTCCCAACATCGGAAAGATCCTCCACGACGCCTTCGAGAACGAAGGAAAGCAGATCGGACGCTTCGTCTACGTCGCTTCCCAGGGCAGCGACCTGATGGGAGTCGTCGACCTCAAGACCAAGAAGCTCGCCGCCAAGATCTATACCGGACCCGGCACCAAGCCCCACCCCGGACAGGGAAGTTCCTGGTACAACAAAGAGTACGGTCAGCTCAACGCCACCAACAGCATGAACGTGGGTGACGTCGTGATCTGGGACATGAACAACGAAGTGGTCGCCCATGTTCCCACAGCCGGCGGCGGACTCTTCGTCGGTACCAGCAAAGACACTCCTTACCTCTGGAGCGACTGTGTTCTGGGCGGACCCCACAACTACAACAAGGTCTACCTGATCAACAAGCAGACCCTCGAGACCGATCGGATCATCGAGGTCGGCAAACACAAAGGACACCTGATCGACGCACATACCGGCAAGGTGCTGCAGGAGTGGGATGCGACCCAGTATCAGACCGTCAAGGGCAAAGAGGTCAAGTCCAAGATCTCCAAAGAGATGCTGGTCACCTATACTCCCAAACACGGGCCCAAGGTCAAGAAGCCTGTCCAGCCGCGGCTGCTCCACGCAGAGCCCGCCAACCATGGCGAGTGGACCTTCATCTCCGAGTGGACCACCGGACGGATCGGTATCTACAATGCAAAAACCGGAGAGTTCATCAAGTACATCTACAACATGACGACCCCCACCTTCACCTATTCGGTGGAGCATCGTCAGGAGGTTCCCGGCGCCTGATCGCGCGGGAAAACTCTCCCCTCCGGGGGGGAATCCTTGTTGAAGTGATATAATGACGATGCAGATTATCGTTTCAATAAGGGTTCTTTTCAATGGCTGACAAGCTGTTTTTCTTTCTTTTTTTTCTGACGACCGCGCTTTTTCCCGCAGATTATCTCGACAACCACAGTTGCAAAGAGTGCCACGAAGCGATCTACGACGAGTACCAGCGATCGGCCCATGCCCGCAGCTACTTCACGGATGAACTGCATCGGAAGATCGCCCAAAAAGCCGACCCAAAACGCTACGATTGCGCCCCCTGCCATATGCCGGCGGCCGCCAACCTTGCAGAGCTCGTGGCGGGAACGGCCAAACCCGATCCCCGGAACGTCCGCCAGCGGGACGGAGTCTCCTGCTTTTTCTGCCATACCATCGCCTACGTCAAAAAGGCACATGACTTCAATCACAATCTTCCCGCCCGTCAGGCGAAAGGGTACAAACCCTCTCTTTTCGGCTCCCTGGTCAATCCCGACGAGAACGACAAACACTCCTCCCTCAACAGTCCCATCTACAAGGATATGGCGTGCAAAGGGTGCCACAGCCACAAGGTCAACGAGCACAATGTCACCATCTTCCGGGCCATGCACGAAAGCGACAACAGCAGGGGCTGCATCCGCTGCCACATGCCCAAGGTCCCCGGAGGGGTGGAGAAGATGGACAAACGGGGGCGGGGGGAGCACCGGCTCCATACCTTCCCGGGGATCGAGGATGCCGAGTTCCGCAAGACGGGATACGGGCTCGAAGTTGCAGGAGATAAAAAAGGGATCGTCGTCACCCTCACCAACAAGATGCCCCATCCCATGATCATTCAGCCCGCCCGGGCCCGTTATCTGGAGATTTTGGTGAAGCGAAACGGCAAAACCGTCTGGAAAAACTTCACCCATTCTCCCGAAGAGGATTCCCGGGGCTTTTTCGCCTACCGTTTTTACCGCGACGGGCGGGAGGTCGCCCTGCCCAATCAAGCCACATCCCGTAGGGGGAACAACCTGGAGGGCAAAGAGGTTCGACAGATCCGCTATGCCATCCCCGGATTGCGGCGGGGTGACAAAGTGATCGTCACACTCTACGCTCTGCTGGCCAAGCCGGAGTGCCAACGGGTCGTCTCCCTGAACGACAAGAAATTTACGCGGCCGCTGTTGATCAAAAGGGTGAGCTGGATCGTACCGTGAGAGGGGTGCTTCTCTGGATCGTGATTCTGCTTGTTCTCGGGGGTGAAACGGCGAGACTTCCGATCCGTGGCACGTACGAATCGGCGCGGCAGGAGGCGATTCGGGAAGGCAAGGCTCTGCTGCTGCTCCTTTTGGATCCCGGTGATCCACGAGGAGCGGATCTGGTGAATCGGATGATGCGCGATCCCGGGCTCCGACAGGCCTTGGGGGAAAAGACGGTCCTGGTGTTGATTCGGAGAGGATCGACGAGCCGTTATCCCATCGAACTCTATTACACGACCCGCTTTCCCGCACTTTTTTTGATCGATCCCTCCCGGGAGTTGACCGAACTCGGGCCCGTCTACGACTGGCAAAGCATCGCAACCCATCTCTACGAAGACGGAAACGTATCCTTTTGAATCCGGATAAAAATCTCGAGACTCTGCATTCCTTTGTCTTTTTTTTTGACGATTCAGTCAAAAGGACCGTAAAATAAATATATTATGAGATGAATAATGATATAGTAATCGTAATATGATTGAAAGGAAGGAAGAATATGAAGAAACTCCTGATCCTTCTCCTTCTTTTCGATCTCCTGGCGGGAGCGGAGGGGACGCTGCTTTTCTATTGCGGTGCGACGATGGTTCAGCCGATGCGGATGATCGCACGGATCTACAGAGACCGCTATCATCGGTCGGTACAGATTCTCCAGGGAGGAAGCGGTGATCTCTATCGTCGCCTGACGACCTTGAAGCGGGGAGATCTCTACCTGCCCGGTAGCCGGCAATACCTGCAGAAGGGAGAGGGGGACGATCTTTTCCCCTATCGCAAGGTGATCGGGGTCAACCGTCTCGCGATTCTCGTCGCCGAAGGCAATCCGCTCGGGATCCATACCCTCGACGATCTTTTGCGCCCGGGGATCCGCCTGGCCATCGGAGCGGCGGACCTGGGAAGCATCGGACGCATCACCCGGGAGGTGTTGACCCGATATGGAGGAAAGAACTTCTATCGGAAGATCCAAAACAACGCCATGTATTTCGTGACCGATTCCCGGGAGCTTGCCCGGCTCATCGAAGAAGGGATCGTCGATGCGGGGATCAGCTGGAAAGCGACGGCCTTTTTTCCGGACGACCGGGATCGGATCGATGCGGTGGATCTCCCGGAAGCTCTTTCTTCTCCCCGACTGCTCGAGTTGGCGACGCTTCGCTACTCCCGCGATCCGGAAGGGGCGAAAGAGTTTGTCGATCTCGCCGCCTCCCCGCAGGGGAGAAAGATCATGACGGAGTATGGATTCCGATGACATACAACCGGACGATCGCCCTGATTCTGCTGGTGGTCTTCGCGACGCTGACGGGCAGTTGGATGGTGCAGAAAGAATTTACCCTGAAGATCGAAGAGTTGCGGACCCGTCAGAGCGAGATCGAGGGCCGCAATATGATCTACAACGACATCGTCGATTGTCTGCGCAACTGCAAAGCGCTACTCTTCCAGGCGCCGATGAGTTCCGCCAATCCGGAAATGTTTCGAAACTATCTCCGCCTGGTCCGAAAACGATTCGGGAAGATTCTCCGGGCGTTTCGGGTCCTGGAGCGGGGGGGAGAGTATGAGCGGGTCGTATCGCTGAATCTCCCCGACCACTCTGTGTTCCAACAGCATTTCCGACTCGAAAAGGGCATGAGGATTCCTCTCCAGCTCTCTCCTACGCCCCAGCTGAATCTCCTGAGAACGAAGATCGACCGACTCGAACGGCTGGTCGGAGATTTTTTGGGGACGCATCCGGACCGCGAAGGGGAGATGAAGGTGTCGACGGAGTTTCGTCATCGCCTGGCGACCACCATCAAGGAACTGGACGCCATCTACCGGCGGCTGATCGAGAACGTCAATCAGCTTCTCTACCGGGATCAGACGGAAGCGAGGGAGATCAAGGAGCGGATGGACGCTCTTCTGGAATGGCAGCATAGGATTCAGCTGGCCGCCATCGTGTTTCTGATGCTGATGATCCTGATTCTGGGGGTGTTGGCCATCCGCAATCTCTCCCGTCTCAACCGGGCGCTCTCCCGTCGGCTCTATACCGACGATCTGAGCGGGCTTCCGAGTCGGGCGGCTTTGGAAGAACGGGGGATCGCTCCCTTGGAGGGACTGCTTCTGGTCGATATCCTGGATTTCAACGAGATCAACGACCTCTATGGAATGCAAACGGGAGATACGGTGCTGCGCCAGGTGGCCCGAAGGCTGCGAACCCTCGGCGACTCCCGGCAGGTGTTCCATATCGGAGGCGATACGTTTGCGCTGGTCTGGGAGATGGAGGGGAGGGAGCGAAGGGAGATCGCGGCCGAGGCGGAGAGGATTCTCCGAACCCTGGAACGGGAATCCTACGAAGGGAAAGGGGTGATGTTCCGACTCCATTTTCTGGGGGGAATCGGCAGGGGAGAACATGCCCTGGACGAAGCGATGATCGCTCTGGACGAAGCGAAACAGCGCAACGTCTCTCTGGTGATCTACGACGATCGGAAACGGGATTTTCTCCAGCGGATCCAGCGGACGAGAAGCATGCAGCATCTGATCCACGAGGCGATCCTCCGGGACCGGATCGTTCCCTTCGTTCAGCCGATATTCGATCGGGAGGGGAAGATCGTCAGCTACGAACTGCTGATGCGGATCGAAATCGGGCCGGGGGAATACATCCTTCCCGATTTCGAGGTGGCCATCCGGAGCCGGATGTACGGAAGCCTCTCCCGCACGATGATGCGCAAAAGTATGGAGTTGACGGATCGCTTCCCCGTCAGCATCAATCTCAACTATGAGGACATCCGGGATCCGGAGACCCGGGTGTTCCTCGATCGGCTTCTGCGGAACCGTTCCCCTTCGGTCGGATTGACCTTTGAAATCCTCGAAAACACTTCGATCGAAGATTTCGAGGTGGTCAAGGAGTTTCTCGATCATTTTCGGGAGCTCGGAGTCCGGATCGCCATCGACGATTTCGGAAGTGACTACTCCAATCTGCTTCGGATTCTCAAACTCTCTCCCGATTACCTGAAGATCGACGGAAGTCTGATCCGCGATCTCGCCGAGAGTCGGGAAGCCTACGGGGCGGTTCGAAGCATCGTCGCCTATGCCCGGAGTCTCGGGATCGCTACGGTGGCGGAGTATGTGGAAAACGATCGGATTCGCGAAATCTGTCTGGAGTTGGAGATCGATTATCTCCAGGGCTACGGGCTCTCGGAGCCTTTCCCGGCCGAGCGTCTGATCCATCCCGCTTGAGACGTATCAAGAAGCTTGACGGCCGTCGCCGTTACAATGAAGCCGAAGGATGCGGTCGTATTCCTCTCCGGCGCCATCGAAGCGGAACCGGACGGGAGGAAGAAGAGGGGAGATGGCCCTCGAAGGTGTCGGGCAAAGCTCTGCGGATCGGGGATCGATGCCGCAGGAAGAGAGGGGTGCGGGAGCGAAGGGGATCGCAGGGAAGATGGAATGGCAGGATGAGGAAGGAAAACGATGCAGGATGAAAAGAACCGGGTTCTGGTGACCGGCGCCTCCCGCGGCATGGGTCGGGAGACGGCTCTCTATCTGGCGCGTCGGGGCTATCGGGTTTTCGCCGCCACCCGGCGTCCGGAGGAGCTGGAGGAGCTGCACGAGCGCTTGACTCCCTGCCGGGTGGATCTGCGGGATGCCGCCAGCGTCCGGGAACTGCTGGAGGAGACGGGGCCGGTGGATGTGCTGGTCAACAACGCCGGCTACGGCCTGGTCTCTACGGTGGAGGAGGCGGACGACGCGCTGATGCGGGAGCAGTTCGAAGTCAATCTCTTCGGGCTGCTGCGGATGTGCCGGGAGACGATCCCGGGGATGCGGGAGCGGGGCGGAGGGGTGATCGTCAACATCAGCTCCTTCCTCGGCAAGATCGGCCTGCCGCTTCTGACTTTCTACAACGCCTCCAAATACGCGGTGGAGGGAGTGACCGACTCGCTGCGTTACGAGCTGCGCCCCTTCGGGATCCGGGTCCATTCGGTGATGCCGGGTTTTTTCGACACCTGTTTCGCCCGGAGCAATCTGGTCACCAATCCCGTCACCTTCGCCGAGGATTCCCCCTATGCCTCCCTGGTCGCCCATCTCGCGCCGCAGATCGTCGAACAGATCAACAACGGAGACGATCCGAAAGAGGTGGCCCGGATCGTCGAGGAACTCATCGAGGATCCCGACGCGCCCGCCCGAAGGGCGGTGGGGACGAAAGCCCGCTACTTCATCCCCATGCGCCGGGAGTTGGAGGATGAGGATTTCGAAGAGCGGGTCCGGGACTACTACGGGCTGTAGGCGATGGAGAGTCTCTTTTTTCAGCTGGAGAGTCGCCGTTTCCGCCGGAGGATCCTTCAGCGGGAGGCCGCGGGGGAGACGGAACGGGTGGATGTGGCCAGCGGAGTGCTCTTTTTTCTGCTCCGGAGCCGCCGGGAGTACGCTTTCGAACTCCGGCACCGCGACCGGATGGTCCTCTTGATCCTCACGATCCGGGGCGGAGGTTCGGGAGAGACGCCCGGGGGGAAGATCCTCCGTCTCCGGGAAGGGGAGGCGCTGCTGACGACCCTGGTGGGGAAGGATCTCCGGTTCCGGCTGGATTCCGGGAGCGAACTGTTTGTCCTGGCGGTGGCGGATTTCCATCTGAAGCGGTATCTGAGCGGGGGAGAGGTGGGGGCGGTGGATCTCCTTTATGAGCAGCTTCGGGGAACGCCCGGAGTGGGGATGCTGCGCTCCCAGCCTCTGGACGCTCTGAGCCTCTACCTGCTGGAGCGGATCGTGGAGATCGGGGAAACGACGGAGATGGCGGGGCTGCGGGCGGAGCTCCGGGTGGGAGAGCTGTTGCTGCATCAGCTCGGCTTTTTGGAGCTTCCGGGCGGGGAGGTGGCTTCTGAGGATCGGGAGCTCGCCGCCCGGGCCCGGAAGATCCTGGCGGAGGAGTTCGCCGATCCCCCCTCCATTCCCGAGCTGGCCCGGCGCTGCGCCACCAACGAGTTCCGATTGAAACGAGTCTTCAAAGAGGTCTACGGAACGACCCTCTATGGATATGTCCGCAAACTGCGTCTCGAAGAGGCCAACTGGTTGCTGCGCCAAAAGGATCTCAGCGTCGGCGAGGTAGCGTGGAAGGTGGGGTATCGGCATCGGGGACATTTCTCCCGTCTCTTTCATCGACATTACGGCGTCTATCCCAAAGAGCTGGTCAAAAACTCCATCTCCTGACCGGAAAAACTCCCGATCGTGACAAAAGGCTATTGGAAGGAGTAGGGAAAGGGATTATACTTGAAGGGATCTATGCCAAGGAGGAAGCGGATGAAGAGAGTGTTCCATCCCGTGGTCGTGACCCTGCTGGTGGTCGTGGCGATCTTGATGCTCCCGGCGTTCTTCCCCGAAAAGCCGCTTCGGGTTCCGGATGACAAGACCCTGCGCCATCAGGCACTCAGTCACAATTTGCTGCCCGTTCCCGCCCGGTGGTCCGAAGCGAAACGGGTGGTCGATCATCCCGGAAATCCCCTGAGCGCGGAAAAAATCGCCCTGGGGAAGCGGCTCTTCTTCGACCCCCGCCTCTCCCGGGACGAGACCCTGACCTGCGCCAGCTGCCACATTCTGGAGGCGGGGGGCGACGACAACCGTCCCACCGCCATCGGCTATCACGGCCGGGCCAACCCCTTCCATCTCAACTCACCGACGGTACTCAACGCCGCTCTGGAGAAGTCCCAGTTCTGGGACGGCAGGGCCGACGATGTGGAGGAGCAGGCGGGCGGACCGGTGCAGGCTCCCTTCGAGATGAACATGACGCCCCGGGAGGTGGTGGAGCGTCTGAAAAAGGATCCGGGGATGGTGGCGGCCTTCGACCGGGTTTTCGGAGAGGGGAATCTGACTTTTACCAACGTGCGAAAAGCGATCGGCGCCTACGAACGGACCCTGCTGACCCGGGGGGCGTTCGACGACTTTCTCGACGGCAACGACTCGGCCCTTTCCGCGGCGGCCAAGCGGGGGCTGACCCTGTTTATGGAGCGGGGCTGCAAGGGGTGCCATACCGGGATGAGTGTGGGGGGCCAGCTGGTCAAGCGTTTTCCCCTCCGGCGGTATTTCTTCGACTATGTGGGAATCGACCCAGAAACCTGGACGATGAAACGGGATGAAATTCCGTTCGACAATATCGGGGGGTTCACCGGGCGGGGCGGGAGCTATTTTTTCAAAGTCCCCGTTCTGCGCAACGTCGCCCGCACCGGACCCTATTTTCATAACGGCGCGGTGGAGGATCTCCACGAAGCGGTGCGGATCATGAGCAAATATCAACTGGGACGGGAGTTCACCCCCGCGGAGATCAACGATACGGTGGAGTTTCTCAAGTCGCTCAGCGGAGCGGTGGTCGGATACCGGATCCGATGAATTCGATCGCCGGTGGATGCGGCGACCGGGAAGGAGAGGGGGCGGGGCCCCGGAGTCCGGATCCTATGTGGGAAGCCCGAAGCGCGCGAGCAGAGGAGGGTGATCCGAATATCCCGGGCACGCGTCGACATCGAACTCCCGCAGGTGCAGCCCCCGGTAGAGAATGAAATCGAGAGGATGACCCGCGAAGCTCTTGACGGCTTCGGGGTCGAAGGGAACCGCCTCGAGAGCGTGCCTCCGTCGGAAGGAATCGAGCTTCCGCAGTCGGGAAGGATTCCAGCTGTTGAAGTCTCCGGCGACGATCATGGGTCCCCTGTGGGAGTCGAGGAGGGTGTCGATCCCTCGGAGTTCCCGAGCGTATTGGGCGGTTCCCCGAAAGTTGATCGCGTGGAGATTGAGGCAGAGCAGCGTCGTACCGCGGCAAAGGGGGATGAGGTCGAGGAGATAGGGTTTGCGGGAAGTGCAGCCCAATTCCCGTCCCTCGCTGAGCCGGGCGACGCTTCGGAGGCTGCCGACGGTGGAGGCGGTCAGGACCCCATAGCGGATCGACGATGGAGCGTAGAGATTGGGGCTTGCCGAATAGTGAAAGCCTTCCAGAAGAAAGGGCGCTCCCCGGCGTATGCGGGCCTCCTGGAGCATCAGCAGGTGCAGGTCCCATTGTCTTCGAAGGAGGCGGAACCGTTCGCGATACTCCCGGATTCCGCTTCGTTTGTTGACGTTCCAGCTCAGGATCCCGAACGCGTCGGGAAGGCAGGGGGTGCCCTCCCGGATTTCGTGGCGGATCAACGTGGGACGGGAGATCGGGATCATCTTCATTTGCCTTTCCCCGGAGGAGGTGGAGTCTCTTCCTTCCGTATCCTCCGGCGTTCATGGTAGAATCGGTCTCTATTGTAGTGAAAAACGGAGAGGAAATCGTCGGATGTCGGAACTCTGGGTGGCGGGGATCGCATTGCTGCATCTGTTGGGTCTTTTGAGCGCATTCAGGGCGGTCATGGAGACCCGGACGTCCCAGGGGGCCATCGCCTGGGTCCTTTTCCTGGTGATGGCCCCCGTGATCGCTCTGCCGGCCTACTGGATGTTCGGCCGGAGCCGTTTCGTGGGGTATCGCAAGGTCAAATCGGCGGTGGATGCCGGAGTGCGGGAGCAACTGGCGGCCCTGCTGGATGCGATGGAGTCGCATCGGGCCAGGGGGGTCTCCGGGGATACCCCTGGAGCGGTGGCGGAGAAGTTGGCCGAGCTTCCCTATACCCGCAACAATCGCGTCGAGTTGCTGATCGATGGGGAGGAGACGTTCCGAAGCATACTGGCGGGAATCGATCGGGCGCGGGAATATATTCTCTTCCAGTTTTTCATCGTGCGGGACGACCGGATCGGCAGAGAGGTGCGGGCACGGCTCATCGCCCGGGCGAAAGCGGGGGTGCGGGTCTGTTTCCTGTACGATGAGATCGGATCCCATGGGTTGGGAGAACGCTATCTGGATGGGCTCCGGGAGGCGGGGGTGGCGGTGAGCGCGTTCAATACCCGGCGGGGATGGAAGAACCAGTTCCAGCTCAATTTCCGCAATCACCGCAAAACGGTCATCGTGGATGGGAAAGAGGCGTGGCTGGGAGGCCACAACGTCGGAGACGAGTACCTGGGGCACGATCCGAAGTTCGGCCATTGGCGGGATACCCATATCCGCATCGAGGGGCCGGCGGTCCTGGCGGTACAGCTTTCCTTTCTGGAAGATTGGTACTGGGCGACCCGGAACGGGATCGGAGGATTGCGGTGGCGACCGGTCGCGGCGCCGAACGGATCGGCGACGGTGCTGGTGATCCCTTCGGGACCGGCGGACGAGCTGGAGACGGCGGAATTGATGTTTCTCCACGCCATCAACGTGGCCCGGCATCGGCTCTGGATCGCTTCACCCTATTTCGTCCCGGACGATGCGGTCGTGCATGCCCTCCAGTTGGCGGGGATGCGGGGGGTCGACGTACGGATCCTCATCCCGGACCGGCCCGATCATCTGGCGGTCTGGCTGGCGGCCTTCAGCTATTTCGAAGAGGCGGGAAGGACGGGAGTGCGTTTCTATCGCTACCGCCGGGGATTTCTCCACGAAAAGGTGATGCTCATCGACGACCGGACAGCGACGGTGGGCACCGCCAATTTCGACAACCGGTCCTTCCGGCTCAATTTCGAGATCACGGCCGTGGTGGAGGACCGCCGCTTCCTCCGGGACGTGGAGGCGATGTTTGAGCGGGATTTCGCCGATTCCGAACCGGAATCCCCCGATGCCCTGCGGCGCAGACCGTTCTGGTTTCGGGTGGCGGTGCGTCTGGCCCGTCTGGCGGCACCGATCCAGTAGCCGCTAGGCATACGTGACGGGAAGCGCTCTGCGGAGAGGTCCGGTATCGGCGCGACCGGCCCGTGGGCGATTGTCCGGAGTCCGGGAGAGTGCCGGGGAGGTGCGTGATCGCCTGATTGCTCGCGTCTTCGAACCGGGAATGGAGCCGGGAGGATCGATCGGGGGGACGGAGAAGACGACGGGGAATGCATGGTCGCCCGGCAGGATTACGATGCTTCTCGTTCTCCGTATCGCAAAGGATGTCGGGCGACCCATCGGGCGTAGAGCCCGGCCAGGGGTTTGGCGCTGAGGCCGTGGAGCAGGATGCTCAGGAGAATGGTCAGCGCCGCCGTGGCGTAGATGTGTTCATGCCCCCGGATGCTTCCCAGCTGTCCGACGGCCACGAGGATGTAGAGGATCGAGGCGATTCCCCGGGGACCGAACCATCCGATGAAGAGTCGGGTGGGGAGATCGAGCCTGAAGAAGCCGAATCCCAAGGCGACGGGAAGCATCCGCAGAACGGTAAGGCTCAGGAGGGCATACAGCCATGTCCCGAGGTCCCAGTAGCCGACAACGGCAGGGACGAAGACCAGGCCGAAGACCAGGAAGCTGATCATGATCAGGAATTCCCCTTCGCTTTCGGCGAAATCCTCTGTGCTCTCCCGCAGTGCCGGGCTGTTGTTGCCCAGGATCAGGCCGCCGAAAAAGGCGGCGATGTAGCCGTTGCCCCCGAAGTGTTCGGCGAAGTAGTAGGCGAAGATCGCCAGCGCGATGGGAATCAGGTTGCGGTATTGATGCTCCATCCAGCCCCGGCGGAGGGTCAGCTCTCCCAGCCGGGCTCCGAACCAGCCGACCAGGGCCCCGGCGACGGCCCCGACGAAGATCTGCCGGGCGATGTAGGCGAGGGGTCCGCTCTCGGCGCCATGTCCGCCTCCGCTTCCGCTGATGAGGGCCAGGATGGTCAGAAGCACGGGGAAGGCGATCCCGTCGTTGAGGCCGCTTTCGACGTTGATGGTGTTGCGGACCGTTTCGGGGATTCTGGGATCGCTGACGACGGCTTTCCCCAGTGCGGCATCGGTAGGAGCGAGGATCAGGGCCAGGAGGAGGAGGTAGAGCTCGGGCTGATCGGGGAAGAAGAGCTTCGCAGTCAGATAGGAGAGGAGGATGCTCAGGGGCATGGCGACGAAGAGGAGCCGGACCGGGAGGCGCCACTCCCTGCGGAGATGGGGCAGATCGATGGCGGCGGCGTCGCTGAAGAGGATGACGATCAGGGCGATTTCGGCGACAATCTGGATCGCTTCGGCATCGGGACGGATGGGGTGGGTGCCGATGCCGAGGGGGGAGAGCAGAATCCCGATGGCGGTGAAGACCATAGGGCCGGAGATGTTGTACCGGTTGAGAAGGCGGGAGAAGTAGCCGTAGCCCAGTACCACCAGCGCGATCCCCAGTATGGTCAGCTGTTCATGCATCGTTTCCCTTTGTCGTCTGTCGTTTTTCCGATTGTATCGAAAGCCTCAGGAGGGCTCGCACTCCAGGAGCCGGAATTCCCCCGCATCGTAGACTCCCCGCCGTACCCGCATCGATTCGGGTTCCACGTCGAACAGCCAGAAACACTCCCGCCCTTCCATGCTGACGCTGCCGGCGCAGTAGAGATCGATGGAGAGCCCCTCGGAGGAGAGATCGGTGACGTAGCAGCGGTGGATGTGGCCGCAGAGGATCGCTCCCCGCCTGATGGGGCGGCAGGCCCGTAGGAATTCGTCGGCATTGCGCAGACCGTGGTGTGGCGTGTCGGGCCTTCCATCGGCCAGGCGGGCGGCGTAGTGGGTCATGACGAAAATCCAGCGCTCCCGGAGTCGGGGATCTTTCAGGATCCGCTCCAGGGCTTCCAGCTGGGCGGGAGGAATATGGCCGTCGGAGCGCCAGGGGAGGGGATTGGGTTTGGCGCTGTTGACGCCGATGACGGCCAGATGCTCTCCGAAGAGCCGGACGAACGGCCACTCCTCCTCCACGGCGTATTGGGGCCAGTCGGTATGCATGTATGGACCGAAATATTCCCGGAAGTGGTCCCCCAGGATCACATCGGTACAGTAGACGTCGTGGTTGCCCGGCACGGTGAGGTAGTGTTCAGGCGGCTGGGCGAGGGGGGCGATGAGTTCCGCGGCGTTTTCCAGCTCGGCTTTGAGCCCGAGGGCGGTGTAGTCGCCGGTGCAGAGGACCAGGTCCACGTCGTTGGCGTTTTTGAAGCGGGTGAGGGCCGCGATCTTTTCGTCGGCATCGTCGAAGTAGCGTCCCCGTCCGCCCAGGAGATTCAGAGCTCCGATGGCCCGTTTGCCGAACCATTTGCGCAGGGGAATGGTCCACAGGGAAAGGTCGAAATGGGGATCGCTGAAGTGCAGGAGCCTCATGGAAGCACCCTCAGTATCGGACTCTCGGAAGGGAGAATGACGGACTGGGCTCCGGGATGGATCCGGAAGTGGAACGATTCCGCTTCGTAGGGCTCTCCGTCGAGATTGATGCGGCGCAGACCCTCCTCGGGGATGAAGGTGACCTCCGCGGCCCGGTAGATCTTTTTGAACGGCAGAATCCAGCCCAAAGGGGAGCTGGGAGGCGCGAGAGAGGCGGGAATCGGCAGGTCGTCGAGGGTGTAGAGGACGATGTCGAACAGTCCGTCGTCCACCAGGGCGTCGGGGGAGAGGAGCATTCCCCCTCCCGCCTGGCGGCCGTTGCAGACGGCGGTGGCGAAGGCGCTCCCTTCGAACTCCATCTCCCCGATCTTCATCCGTCCCCGGATGGGGATGAAGTTGAAAAGCTTGAGAAGACCGGTAAGGGCATAGGCGGCACCTCCGAGGAGGGCTTTGAGCTCGGGAGGGGTTTCGGTGGTCACCTGGGCGCCGAACCCGCCGCTGGCGACATTGAGGAAATAGCGTTCGTTGGTCTGGCCGATGTCGATGGGACGGGGGCTCCCCTCGATGGCCAGGAGCAGAGCCTCCAGCGGATCGAGGGGGATGCCGGCGGCCCGGGCGAAGTCGTTGGCGGTGCCAATGGGCAGAATCGCCATCTCGGGACGCTCCCGGGCCTCCAGGTGCATGAGGGCGTTGGTCATGAGATTGAGGGTACCGTCGCCGCCGCCGACGATGATGCGGTCGATCCCGTCTTCGACCGCATCCCGGGCCAGGGCGTCCGCCTGGGAGGGATCTTCGATCCGGTGGACGTCCAGGGCGAAGAAGCGGTGTTGGCGGACCCAGGTGATCGCTTCCTGGACGAGAGGGGCTTCGGCTTTCCGGCCGTGGATGAGAAGGCGGATGTTCATGAGGGACGCTCCGAAGGAGATGGGGGACGGTCGGCATCCTCTGCAGGGGCGTCCCGTTCACTGTAGTCTCCCAGGAGAAAGCCCAGCCAACGGGTCTCGTCGTACTGGAGGAGAAGGAACTGGACTGCCATGGTCAGGGGGACCGAGAGGATCATCCCCGTAGGGCCGAAAAACCAGCCCCAGAAGATCATGGACCAGAAGACGGTGAAGGAGGAGAGGCCCAGCCCCCGGCCCATCATCGTCGGCTGGAGGATGTTGCCGACGATGTTGTTGATGAGCAGGTAGCCCAGGGCGACCCAGAGCCCGGTGCTCCAGGAGTGCTCCACCAGAGCCAGAATGACCGGAGGAACTGCGGCGATGATGGAGCCGACGACGGGAATGAAATTGAGGAAGAAGGTGAGGGTGGCCCAGAGCAGGGCGTAATCGATCTTGAACCACCAAAGAAGCAGCAGGGCGCTGATGCCGGTGATGAGGCTGACCTTGGCCATGATGCTGAAATAGGTGTGCATCTTGCCCAGGACCTCTTCGATGGCGGCGAGACGCTCGGGGTCGTCCCGGAGGATTCGGTGGAGCCTGGAGCGGAAGTCGAGGCTGTCCATGATGAGAAAAGAGGCGGACAAGAGGATCAGGAGGGTATTGGAGAACTGATTGCCCAGCTGTACCAGGGTCTTTTTGAAGAGGGCGACCATCCCTTCGGGTTGGAAAAACTGCTCCATCTCCTGTTCCCGCCGGGGAAAGCCCAGGCCGTGGACGAATCGGAAGAACTGGTCGATGAGGAGTTCGAGTTTCTCTTTGAATGCGGCGCTATGGGCGACGAAGTCGTTGATCTCCGTTACGATGAAGATGCCGAAAAGGGTCAGGAGCAGCACCATGATGAGGATGACCAGGGCCAGGGCGAGAGAGCGGGGAAGCCCCAGGGTTTCGAGCCGTCGCATGACCGGTTGGAGAAGGAGGGCGATCATGGCGGAGATGAGCAGAGGGACCACCAGCTCCGAGGCCCACTTGGCGATGACCATCAGTACGCCGAAGCTCATGAAAAAGAAGAGCAGTTGGTTGACCGCCCAGATCTCCTGTTTGTTCGACAACATCACACTCTTTCGTATGCATTGGGTTGCGCATCCCCGCGCCCGGTGCGCGAAGGGGGGTGCGGTTCAGGGAACGGCGTTTATTTGCCGGAGTTTGTCTCCGGTTCCGCCTGTGCCTTTTTTTGGGCCGTTTCGATAACGGTCTGGAGTTTTTTGCCGGCCTCTTCGGGAATCGCCAGAGGAATCATGGCGCTGACCCGGGCCTCCTGGAGCAGGTCGAGGCGGTTTTCGATCTGATAGAAACGCAGGACGAGGGAGGGAGGAAGAATCTTCCGAAAGGCGCTGAGATATTTGCTTTTGAGGTCGAGAGTCTCTTTTTGAATCCGGATCCAGTCGTTGAGGAGTCTGTCGGCGGTTTTGTCGTCGAGTCTGGTGTACTCTTTGGCGTAGCGACGGATGAGTTGCAGCTTCTTCACCCGCAGCTCGGTCAGGCTTTTCTGATACTCGTCGTACAGATTGCCGAACCTCTCTTTTTTGTCTCCCTGCAGGTGCATATTGGCGAGAACGACCAGCTTTTTTTGTGCCGCCTGGGCGAGGAGACCCAGTTGCAACTCGTTGTTGGGAAGAATGCTTCCGGCGAAGGCGACGGAGAGACCGAGGAGTGTTCCAAGAGCGATTGTTCTGAGCATGATCATCCTTCTGAAAATTATCTTGAAGTTTAAGAAGATTTTATCCGTTAAGAGTTAATGAACGATTGATCGTCGAGTGTGGAACCCCGGATCTTTTTGAAAATATATTGGCGCCAGGTTAGCCGATGCGGAAATTCTCAAATCCTGTCTTGATTCTTCTATGATACTTTACAATTTGATTTTATGGGAAGTTTCGGATGGTGGCGCGGGGCGGAATCGAACCGCCGACACAAGGATTTTCAGTCCTTTGCTCTACCAACTGAGCTACCGAGCCTTTGGGAAGGTGGATGAAATTATATCCTACAACTATTAAATAATCCTTAAACACCCCGGATCTCAAAGGGGTCAGCTCATGAATTCGGGAGCAGGACCGCCAAAGGTGTGGAGGTTGGGGAAGATGACATCCAGGTCATCGTTATCCGCGCCGAACCAGCGGACGATCTCCGCGAGATACTGTTCGCTGGCCAGCGTCGGGATCATCCGGTCCTCCCACGCATCGGGGGAGTCGGGAGAAATCCGGGGCATGGTGCCGTAGATCTCTCCGCCCCGGACGGCTCCTCCCATGACGAGGGCGTGGTTGCCCCATCCATGGTCGGTCCCCGCCCCGTTGGGGGAGAGGGAGCGTCCGAAATCGGACAGGGTGAAGGTGGTGACCCGGTCCTCCAGGCCGAGTCTCTCCATCGTATCCTGAAAAGTGGTCATACATTCACTGAGATATTCGCTTTGGTGGGCGTTGTCGCTGTCGTGGGTATCCCAGCCGTGGTGATTGACGAAGAAGATCTGCCGCCGGGGACGTCCGGGAAAGTTGTTGTGGACGGAGAGGATCTGTGCGACGAGACGGAGCTGTTCTCCCAGGGGTTTGCCCGTTTCATGGACACCGGCAGGGAACGGAGGGATCTCTTTCAGGCCGTCGAAAAGCCCGGAGAGCCGATAAGGAAGTTTCAGTTCTTTCATTCGTTCTTTTGCCAGGGCGGCCAGAAGGCGGTTGGAAGCGCTGCGTCGATCCGCGTAGAGTCGCTGGTAGGTCCGACCCAGCTGAGCGCCTCCCGCCTCCGGTCCAAAGCCGTAGCGGCGCATGGTATCGGGGGAGATCTCTGCATTCTCGAACGGAAGAGGGGCGCTTCGTCCTCCCGACTGAAGGAGGTTCTCTCCTCCAACGGTCAGGTTGAACCAGGGGTGGGGTCCCGGATCGAAGCGATCGGCGAGGCGTCCACCCCACCCGGTATTGAGGAGCGCTTTCGAATCTCCGAGCATCCAAAGCTCCCTCTGGGTATTGTGGGCGAAAAGCTGGCGGGGGAGCGGAGCACCCTCCCGGATCTCCCTGAGGGTGACCGGACGCACGAGAGTGCCGACGTTTGCCACGATGGCGAGTTTTTCCTCTCCGAAAAGGCGTTGGAGTCCGCTCATCGTCTCCCGCATTCCGTAACGGAGAGGGTTGTTTCCGGAACGGTCCGCATGGTCGATCGGAAGGAGAGAGGAACGGGAGAGCGCAAGCCCTTTGCGGACGTTACGATACTCCTGCCAGGAGGATTTCTGACGGGGAACGATCATGTTGAACATATCCGCCCCTCCTTCGAGGAGGATGCAGACCAGTGCCTTGTATCCGCCGGTTGCTGCTGCGCCGGCGGTTTCGGGAACTGTCAGGATCGAGGGGAGGGAGAGACCGCCTAGAAGTGCGGCGGTGCCTTTGAGAAAATCGCGTCGGGAGGTTTCGGGGAGCATGGATGTTCCTTTTATCGCTGCAGCGCGTAGTCGGGAGAGGTGATCACCAGTCCGATCAGATGTCGGGCGAGCTTTTCGGGGCTCTTGCGGGATGCGACCCTCTCCAGGTAGTCGAGAATGGTTTGTTCGCTTTCCGTCGAGAGGGTTCCGGCACACAGAAGAGTGTTCAGATAGCTCAGAGCCCGGCGAAACTGTTTTCGTTTCATCCATCGTTCGATCTTTCCGATACGTAGATCGGCATGGAGGTCCATCAGCTCGTAGATAAATCCGTTTTTGTGGATGATGCCCATCAGCACGTCGTCGATTCCCTGTTTGCCGTAGACCGTCATCTCCGGGGCGGCAAGCCCGCGTTTGCGCAAGGCGGTGGGAGCGTCTTCCGGTGAGAAATAGTTGAAGACGGTCAATGCGCTGAGGGGCCCCTCCTGTTTCAGAAATCCGGTCTCCTCCAGATTGAAAGAGCGATAGCGGTAGAGCCGTTTGCCTTCCTGCTCGAGGTAGTGGTAGCCGTTGCGGGCGTGGAATGCTCGGAGAAGATGGCTGATGTAGAGCAGGGGCTCGCGGAGTTTCCCGAATGTCTCGGGAAACTCCCGTCGTCCGTGGAGCGCTTCGGGGTCGAGGAGCACGGCCCGGATCACCGCTTTCATGTCCCCCCGGACCCCTTCGCCATTGTTTTCGAAAACCCGGGAGACCCGTTCGATATATTGGGGAGAAGGGTTGCTGGTGACCAGCCGTTGGATCAGGTGCCTGGCGACGAAGGGGGCGGTATTGGGATGGCGGACGAGGATCCGCAGGGCCTGGCGGATATCCCGGCGGGTTCCTTGGCCGGCGGGAAGCGTATGTCCGAGGATCCGTTTGGAACCGCGGTCGTGATAGCCGCTAAAAGGACGCATGGGTGCGGTTCGGGAGTGGTGGCTGGAGAAAGCGGCCTCGGCTTCGATATGCCCGTTGTCGTCACTCAAGCCTGTGAAAACCCGGGCCATTTCCGTCACATCCTCCTGGGAATATGTGTGGATCGGGCTTCCGTTCTCATCCAGGACTTTTGTCCCGTCGGGGCGAAGCCGGTAGAGTCCGATGGTAAAGAGCTGCATCACCTCCCGGGCGTAGTTTTCGTCGGGGTGGGCGCCGAAAACGCCCGCCCGGGCGTTGCCGAGATAGCTGAGATATTTTCCCATCGCCGGATGATAGGTGACGGCGCGTAAAAGGGTTTCGAAATTGTCGAAAGCGTGGCGGACCAGAGTATCGTAAAACGAGATCCGGGCATCGGGAAAGTTCAGAAGGGGGCCATATTTGGAGATGACGAAGAGTTCGCTGAGAGCAAAAGCGACCCGCTGGCGCAACTGATCGTCACTGTGGACTACGATGTCCCACCATGCGTGCAATTGCATAGTACCCAACGCATCACTGTACCGGTCCCACTGACCGGGATGATCGGCCAGATCTCCCACCCCGTTGACCCCTCTGGCATGGGAGAGGATCCAATCCATGTGAAAGGTCGGAGGAAGAGCGAACTGCTCTTCGATCCATTCGTCGTAACTGCCAAGTCCGATGAGGTGATCGATCCCTTCCTCGGTCGGTCCAAACGTGGCCCGGGCGAGAAATGCCGAGGCCTCCTGCCGACCGGCCGGTACCTCGGCAGAGAGGAACGCGAGAGAGAGTATGGCCATGGAAACGAGAGTGGTTGCGAGTCTATATATCATTGTACGGCCTTTTCTTTTCTCCACTTTTATGAAAATAGAGAAGGGTCATAAAGTAGAATCCTCCGAATTCACTCAATCATAGCGAAAACGAAAAGGGTTTGTATAGTGTGGTTCAGGCGAGGGTAGAGAGAAATTCCAGAAACTCTTCTCCCCGTTTCGCATAGGAGGGAAACTGGTCGAGGCTGGCGGCGGCGGGGGAGAGGAGGGCGACCTCTCCGGGCTTGAGACGTTCGGCTATGGCCTGCTGGGCCTCCCGAAGATGGGTGAAGGTATGGAC
>CAZGGT010000078.1:0-1963 GCA_964525335.1 uncultured Nitratifractor sp.
TTGGAGAACGGGTTGGAGCAGAATGCGACGACCCACGAGCTCAACGACGAGTTCTATATGGCGGCTCCGATTACCCTGGAGGAGGCCCAGGCGGGGATCACGGAGTCATTGAACCTGACACGAAGTCAGATTCCTTCCAAAGCGCATACGGATACGGACGACTACTATCAGATCGAGCTCAAAGCGGGTGAATATACACTCGATGCCAGCCTGACGGATGGTTCGGCGGGAGATTACAACAAGTATCTGACGGCGACACTTTACGATGGAAGTCGGGAACAGGTGGGATCGACGATCAAAATAGGGGACTTTGCGGGAGACAGCAAGCAGGCGACACTGACGATTCCTGCGGACGGTAAGTATTATCTGCGATTCTACCGATACAGTCACTATAGGACCAACTACACTTTTGCTATTGAACCGTAGGGCAAGGGAAGGTATCCTGGAACCATCTGGCCGATGGTTCCGAAACCTCTTTTCGATAGTTCAACTTTATTTCGACTTTCCTCTCTCTTCAATCCATCTTCTCAGCCTTTGCTTTCCCATTGACAATTAAAGAGAAAAAGCATTATAATGGCGCCACTACAGATGACGTGCTTCGAAGGCCGGGTAGGCGGCTGCCGAGTGAAGACATCCTCCACTCATCTCTGCACACCATAATTTTTACAGATTAACTCCACATCGATAGAGGACTCATGGAAGAGAACCGACAGAAAAACGGCAAGAGACATCAACGCACCCATACTCCCGTGGAGGGCTACAAGATCGAGGATCTCCAGACCAAACCCCTGGAAGAGCTCATCGAGATCGCCCGCAAGCTCAAAGTGGAAAACCCCAACGAATACCAGCGCAAGGATCTGATCTTCGAGATCCTCAAGGCCCAGGTGAGCCAGGGGGGCTACATCCTCTTCACGGGGATTCTGGAGGTGATGAACGACGGCTACGGCTTCCTCCGCTCCATCGACGGCAACTTCGCCAACAGTTCCAACGATACCTACGTCAGCTCCACCCAGATCAAGCGCTTCGCTCTGAGGAATGGCGACATCGTCACCGGCCAGGTGCGGGCCCCCAAGGAGCAGGAGAAGTATTACGCTCTCCTCAAAATCGAAGCGATCAACTACCTTCCCCCCGAAGAGTCCAAGAAGCGCCCCCTCTTCGACAACCTCACCCCCCTCTATCCCCAGGAGAAGCTCAAGCTGGAGTACCATCCCATGAAGCTGACGGGGCGGGTCATCGACCTCTTCGCTCCCATCGGCAAGGGGCAGCGGGCCCTCATCGTCGCCCCGCCCCGGACCGGAAAGACCGAGCTTCTCAAAGAGATCGCCCACGGCATCACCCACAACAACCCCGAAGCGGCCCTGATGGTCCTCTTGGTGGACGAGCGCCCCGAGGAGGTCACCGACATGCAGCGCTCCGTCAAGGGGGAAGTCTTCGCCTCCACCTTCGACCTGCCGGCCCAGAACCACGTCCGCACCGCCGAGATGGTGATCGAGCGGGCCAAGCGCCGGGTGGAGCTGGGGCAGGACGTCATCATCCTCCTCGACTCCATCACCCGCCTCGCCCGGGCCTACAACACCGTCACCCCCAGCTCCGGCAAGGTCCTCTCCGGCGGGGTCGACGCCAACGCGCTGCACAAGCCCAAGCGCTTCTTCGGCGCCGCGCGGAACATCGAAAACGGCGGCAGCCTCACCATCGTCGCCACGGCCCTCATCGAGACCGGCAGCCGGATGGACGAAGTGATCTTCGAAGAGTTCAAGGGAACCGGAAACGCCGAGGTGGTCCTCAGCCGCCACGTCGCCGACCGCCGCATCTACCCCGCCATCGACGTCACCAAGTCCGGCACCCGCAAGGAGGAACTCCTCACCGATCCCGAAACCCTCCAGAAGGTCTGGGCGATCCGCAACGCCATGCAGAACATGGAGGAGGTCGAAGGGCTCAAGTTCCTCTTCTCCAAGATGCTGAA
>CAZGGT010000079.1:0-3855 GCA_964525335.1 uncultured Nitratifractor sp.
CCATAGACTGGCGAAAAAATATCCCTCCGCTCCCTACGAAACCATTTGGCAATATCTTTTCCCTATGAAAAAACTCTCCAGGGATCCGAGAACAGGCATCATCAGAAGACATCATATCCTGGAAGCCACCCTGGGGAGAAATATAAAAAAAGCGGCGAAGAAAGCCGAGATCAACAAAAGAGTCTCTTCCCATATTTTTCGTCACTCCTATGCCACACACCTGCTTCAAAACGGTATCGACCTACGTTCCATTCAGGAGCTATTGGGACACAAAAGCGTGGAGACCACGATGATCTATACCCATGTCGTCGCCGAACTCAACCGGGGCAAAGTCACCAGCCCTCTGGATATCCCCACCTGCACCTCTTCACCGTATAGCGCGTAGGCCACTCAGTCGTCGAGTTCGCTTGAGGCATGTTCCATGCACAGCGGAACCTACGATCATGCCAAAACAACCGACCCGACGATGAAAATCGACCCTCAACACCAAGACGCAAATTCCACCCCAACATCTCAACTCTACTCTCCATTTCTTCGGTTGCTCGGTTCTTCAATTCCTCTGTTCCTCGGTTCCTCTGTTCCTCGGTTGCTCGGTTGCTCTGTTATTCAGTTTCCCATCGCCCGTTCGATCACCTTCGTCGCCAGAAACATCTCCACGGGCCGGGGCCGGATATCCCTCCTCCCCGCCAGAAGCCTGATCGGTTCGAAGCCGTACGCTTCGTAAAATCCCGTCGCCTCCGGTTTGGCATCCACCAAGACGCCATAACATCCGAAAGCCTCTCTCTGCTTCAGCGCCATCCGCAGAGCGAAACGCAGCAATGCCCTGCCGATTCCCCTTCCCTGTCGGCGTCGGTCCACCGCCAGCCGGGAAAGGCGCAGGATCGGCAAAGCGTAGCCCGGCAGAGATCCCTGCCGTTTCTTCGGCAGCTCCTCCCGGCTGACGCTTCCGGCGCTGAGTGTCACGAACCCGAGGATCTCCCCTCCTTCCGCCGCCACGTAGGTCACGCCGATATAGTGGCGAAACTGGTTCTGCCGGGCGTACCGTTTCAGGAAAAGGTCCAGCTCCGCTTCCCCGCTCTCAAATCCCTCGACGGGATCCTCTCTCCGGATCTTCCGGATCTCAATCTGCATCCAGGAGCGCTTTCAGACGGGGAGTCGGTTCCTTGTCCTCCGCGGCGAGAAGGCGCTCCCAGCTTTCGTGATCGACGGTGATCCGTGCCGGGACGATCTCACTGCCGGGGAGATCCTCGAGCGCCGAAAGATAGTGATCGAGGGCGTTTTGGATCAGAAACCCTTTTTTGAGGCCATGCGCCGAAGCGTATCGCTCCATCCGTTCCTTGACCTCCTCTTCGACATAGGCCGAGATCTGTACCGCCATGGAAATCTCCTTTTTTCTACAATTTTATAGAAATATCTATTTTTTATCAACATAAACGATGGTGTTGTTGGCGTGCGATCGGCCGCCCCGGTGTCGGAAACGACGTTTCCGACCTACAACCCAATTCCTCGGTTTCTCGGTTCCCCAGTCATTCCCCTCCTTTCCGCTGGATCGCCAGCCCCGAGAGGATCAGCGCCAGGGCGACCAGGGTCGAGGGGAGGATCCGCTCTCCCACGATCAAATGGATGAAGAGGAGGGAAAGAAAAGGCGAGAGGTAGATGAGGTTGGCGATGCGGGCGGTACTGTGGGTGAGTTTCATCGCCTTGAGCCAGAGAAGGAAGGTGACGCCCATCTCGAAAAGTCCCACGTAAAGCGCTCCCGCCAGCCCCTGCCACGGGGGGAGACGCCACCCCTCTCCCAGGAGCAGGTAGAGGCTCAGGAGCAGGACCCCCACGAGGAAATTGAGAAAAAGCAGCGGAAGCGGCTCGGCGTCGAGGCGGGTATTGAAGAGCCAGAAGAGCGCCCAGAGCAGCGTGCTGGCCAGGGCGTAGAGCAGGCCCGGGATGTCGTGGAAATGCAGGCCCAGCAGGTCGCCCCGGGTGGCGATGACCAGGACGCCCAGATAGCAGAGGATCCCCGCCAGCACCTCCCGGCGGCTCAGGCGGTGCCCCAGGATCGGGACCGAGAGCCAGGCCAGGAGCAATCCCCAGCTGTAGTTGATCGCCTGGGCCTCCTGGGCCGGAAGCAACGCGTAGGCGTGAAAGAGGGTCAGGTAGTAGATAAAGGGGTTGATGGCCCCCAGCAGGAGGATACGAAGCGGATGGCGCCGGGCCAGGTCCCACGCTTCGTCGAGGCGCCCCCGGCGCCAAAGAAGCGCACCGAAGAGCAGCAGCGACACCGTGGCGGCGTAGAACAGCAGCTCCGCGGGCCGGAGATACCGCAGGGAGAGCTTGAACGCCGTGGCGACCGTCGACCAGAGCCCCACCGCCGTCAACGCGTAGAGAAAAGCCTGTCGTTGGTTCCGTCTCATGAAGGGTATTGTACCCGGAATGGGCGAAGGCTTACCGTTCGATACGTTGCAGAAGTTTTTCCAGATCCTCTACGAGAATGCGTCCCCGGCGATGCCGGATCAATCCCTCCTCCCGCAATTTCTTGAGCTGGGTACTGACCACGCTGCGCACCGAACCGACCAGCTCCGCGAGGAGCTCGTGGGAAAGCCTCTCCACCGTCAGCATCCGCTCCTCACCCTCCACGGGGCGCGCGTGCCGGAGGATGATCCGGGCGAGACGGGTCGCCGTGTCGTCGAAGATCACCGAGGCGGAGAGCTCTTCCAGATGGCGCATCTGTGTGGCGAGGTAGGGAAGCAGCGCCGCATTGAAATCCGGATAACGCGTCAGCCACCTCCGGGCTTCGGCCATAGGCAGACGCCAGAGCGTCGCCGCCTCCTGTGCCACCGGGGTCATCGTATGGGGCGCCCCGTCCAGCAGGGTGATCAGATCGAACGCATCCCCCCGCTCCAGGAGAAAGGGAGCGAAGTTTCTCCCCGAGATCGGATCGCTGAGGAGCAGTTTGATCCGTCCGTCCGCAACGACATTGAACCACTCCGTTCCTTCGTCGTTGTCGATGAGGCTTCCTTTGGGGTAACTGGCCGTCCGGGCGTCGGCAAACATCTCCCGCAGCGTTTCGGCCGGCAGCGAACCGAAAAGAGGACTCCGGGCCAACAGCCGTTCCGGCGCTCTGTCCGATCCGCTCATGCGCCCGTCTCTCCTTCGGAGGGAACTCTCAGCTCCAAAAGCCGGATATAGGTCTGAATCAGCTGTTCGAACCGCACCAGGTCATCCCGGACCCGTGCCACCGCTTCCGGCGAAAGCACCTGTGCACCCTCCAGGGTTTCGAAACGTTCCAGCTCCTCGTGGACGTTTCGATAACAGCGGTCGAAAAAAAGCAGCTCTTCCCGGGCCGTTTCGAACTCGTTCCGATCGATCGGCATCTTTCCGTGCCAGAGCTCGTAGACTCTTTTCGCCTCGATGCTCGTCCTCCTGTCCACATAGGAGGTCATTTCCGAGGCCAGACGGTCCATCATCCGATGCCGCTCTTCGGGGCTCTCTCCCCGACGCTCCATCTCCGCGGAGATCTCCCGCAGGATCTTCAGGCAGTCATACTCTCCCACTTTTTTTTCGGCGAGCTCCTCGTCAAACCGCTCTTCGAACCGCCTGACATAGGTTTCGTAGATCTTGTTCATGAAATTCTCCCCTTCCTCTTCCGTCGATGCCGGTTTCACCCGTTCTCCCCCCGGAACCCTGTCGTCAGACGGCCTCCAAACGGGCGACGATTATCCATTTTTCCGACACTCAGGCTCGATTATATCCGAAAAAGAGGAGAGAAAAAAATGTTACGAAACTAACGATTTTCCATCGGAACCGTCGTTTCGAACGGGATCAGAGCAGCTCGTCGGCGACCAGATCGATGTTGTCCCG
>CAZGGT010000080.1:0-4438 GCA_964525335.1 uncultured Nitratifractor sp.
GTCCTCCCCGAAGGGGTCCGGGCCGTGGTGGAAAAGGAGCGGATCCGCATCCTGCCGATCTTCGACTTCATGGGACGCTACGTGGAGGAAGAGGAGATGTTCCGCACCTTCAACATGGGGGTCGGAATGGTCTGGGTCGCCGAACCCGAGCAGGTCGACGCCATCCTGGAAGCCACCGACGCCTACGTGATCGGGGAGCTCGTCACCGGAGAGCGCGGCGTCACTCTCGCCTGATCCCCCGGATTTCTTTTCGGAGAGATTTCCCCTCCTCTCTATGATAAGTTGCTTCTTCTTTTCCGTCTCGTGATTCGAGACTACCGTAGAATTTTTTTCCTCTTCTCCGCACAAACGACAGGGATCAACGTCCGCGCCGCCCCCTGCCGCCTCCGGAACGTCCCCGGGAAGGACGGGAAGCTCGGGAAGGCCGGGAGCGCATCTGTCGGTTGAGATTGGCCGGACGCATCTGGGAAGCGGGACGGCTGACGCGAGTTCGGGAAGAAGGACGTGAGGTTTTGGGCCGTTGGGTCGTCGGGCGACGGCGACCGGTGGCGGGACGGCTGCTGCGCGGGCGCTTGGCTTCCCCTCCGGGGCGGGGGCTTCCTCCCGCCGGTCGTTTGGCGGCGGCACGATCCCGAAGCTGCTGTTTCCTGTCCGGACTCATGCGGTTGGCACGGTCGATACCCTGTTTGATCCGATCGGGGTTTTTCCGGATCGTATCCCGTGCACGGTCGAGATCGACGCCTTTCTTCTGGAGCTGCTGCCTGGCACGTTCCCGCTGCATATCTCTCGTCCGATCCCCCGGTCGCGCCATGCGATCGCCGGGACGGGCCATCCGGTCACCGACTCCGGGACGGCCCCGATCGCCAAGGGCGGGGCGCTGACCCGGACGCCGGTTGTTGAGCCGGTCACGGGCCCGGTCGCGGGTCACCTGGTTGAAACGGGGGTTGCGTTCGCGGATGTTCTGACGCCAGGAGGCACGCTTGTTTCGGATATCCAGGCGTCGGTTGACATTGATGTTGTTGTAGCGGTTGACGTTGATATTGATATCGTGATGGTGCCAGTCCCAGTGGCTCCAGAGGGCGTGGCCGATGGCGATGGCCGCACCGAATCCGATAATCGCTCCTACGGGATTGTAGTAGGGAGGATGCCAGAAGAACGGGGGATGGGGATGCCACCAGGGGCCGTAAACGACCGTGGGGTTGTAGGTGGGAACGTAGATCACTTCGGGATTGGCCGGCTGGATCTCGATGATGGTCGTATTGCTGCCGCTGCTGGCCGTGGCGCTGCCCCCCTGGTTCTTCTGGACGACCACCTTCTGCTCCTTCGTATCCTTGAGGTTACCGGCGTCGTAGGCTTTTTTGCGCAGCCCCTGGATGGTGTTCATCACCGCGTCGGGGTCCGCCAGGAACATATCCCCCAGCTCCTTGACCCAGTCGGGTTTCTGGCTCAGCATCTCCAGGACCTGGGGAAAGGCGACAAGAGAGGCGACGCTGGGATCCCAGTTTTTGTCCTGGACCGCTTTGACCGCTTCGTCCCCTTTCATCTTGGGGTGCTCCTTGGACCACTTGGCCGCTTCGAGGACCTGATCGGGATAGGTAGTCGCCATCAGGAGCTGGGCCAGGAGGGAGTCGGGATAGAGGGCGATGGGAGCCAGGGCCGTATCGAGCTGCTCCTGGGTAAAGGCGGCTTTGGCGGGAGCGGGAGCCTGGGGTTGGGGAGCCGCCTGGGCCGGCTGCGCCTGGGGAGCCGGAGCCGCGGTCGTGGCGGCGGGTGCTGTCGGGGCGGGCGCAGCGGGAGTGGCCGGCCGGTTCGCCGTCGCCTGCTGCGGAGCCGGGGCGGCCGCCGGATGGGGAGGGGTCTGGGCGGAAAGCCCGCTCCCTCCGACGATCACCATTGTGGAAATGGAAAGAAACACTTTTTTCATATTTTTATCCTCCGCTTTATTCGTTTCGTTCCTGCAAGCGCTCACGTTTGCATCATCGATGCAGTATAGCATATCCCCCCTCCTCTCCTCTCCTCTCCGCGGCACTCTAAAGGCAATCTGCTATAATTTGCCCCATTATTCCGGTGAAAATCCGTTAGAAATCGAGAAAAAGGCAGAGCGTGAGCGAAAACGTCATTGGTTACATTCGAGAGAACGGCGAAATCGTCGATACCCAAAGCGCTCCCGAAGGGTGCGAGGGATGCCGGGAGATTCTTTTCGACAACTCCCCCGAAGCCCTGGAGCTCATCCGCCACTCTACGGCCCACCTGATGGCCCAGGCGATCCGGGAGCTCTACCCGGATGCCCGCTTCTTCGTCGGGCCCGTCGTGGACGAGGGGTTCTACTACGACTTCCGGACCTCCGAAAAGATCGGCGAGGAGGACCTCAAAAAGATCGAAAAGAAGATGAAGGAGCTGGTCAAAAAGAAGTACCCCATCGAAAAGTACGAGATCAGCAAAGCCGAAGCGGTGGAGAAGTTCGCGGATGACGACTTGAAGCAGGCGGTGCTCAAAAACATCCCCTCCGAGACCGTCAGCATCTACCGCCAGGGGGAGTTCGAGGATCTCTGCCGGGGCCCCCACGTCCCCAACACCCGCCTGCTCCACAACTTCAAGCTCACCCGGATCGCCGGCGCCTACCTGGGAGGCGACTCCGACGCCGAGATGCTTACCCGGATCTACGGGATCGCTTTCGCCGACAAAGAATCCCTCAAAGAGTATCTCAAGATGATGGAAGAGGCGAAGAAGCGGGACCACCGGAAGCTGGGGACCGAGCTGGAGCTCTTCATGTTCAATGAAGAGGCGGGAGCGGGATTGCCTTTCTGGCTTCCCAAGGGAGCCCGGCTGCGGAGCAAGCTGGAGGAGATCCTCTTCCGTTCCCACCGCCGCCGGGGCTACGAGCCGGTCCGGGGTCCCGAGATCCTCAAGGCCCAGATGTGGCGCACCAGCGGCCACTACGCCTGCTACGGGGAGAATATGTACCTCACCGAGATCGACGGACAGGAGTACGGACTCAAGCCCATGAACTGCATCGGCCACATCCTGATCTTCAAACAGTCGGTCAAAAGCTACCGGGACCTCCCCCTGAAATATTTCGAGTACGGAGTGGTCCACCGCCACGAGCAGAGCGGCGTGCTCCACGGGTTGCTGCGGGTCCGGGAGTTCACCCAGGACGACGCCCACATCTTCTGCACCCCCGAGCAGATCAAGCCGGTGGTCCTGGAGGTGGTGGAGTTCGTCGACGCGGTGATGAAGAAGTTCGGCTTCGACTACTCCATGGAGATCTCCACCAAGCCCGAGAAGGCGATCGGGGACGACGAGGTCTGGGAGGTCGCCACCCGGGCGCTGAAAGAGGCCCTGGACGAAAACGGGCTGGAGTACGGCATCGACGAGGGGGGCGGCGCCTTCTACGGCCCCAAGATCGACGTCAAGATCACCGACGCCATCGGCCGGAAGTGGCAGTGCGGCACCGTGCAGGTGGACTTCAACCTCCCCGAGCGCTTCGACGTGGAGTATGTGGCGGAGGACAACACCCGCAAGCGTCCCGTCATGATCCACCGGGCGATCCTGGGGAGCTTCGAGCGCTTCATCGCCATCCTCACCGAGCACTATGCCGGGGAGTTCCCCTTCTTCATCGCCCCGACCCAGGTAATTTTCGTCCCCATCGCCGGGGAGCATACCGCCTACGCCCGGGAGCTGGCCGACGAGCTCCTGGAAGCGGGGATCGACAGCGAGATCTACGACCGCAACGACTCCCTCAACAAGCGGATCCGCTTGGCGGAGAAGCAGAAGGTCCCCTACGTGGTGATCGTGGGAGACGAGGAGCTCTCCCGGCGCAGCGTCGCCATCCGGGATCGCCGAAAAAAGGAGCAGTATAACCTTTCGGCCGAGGATTTTGTGCTACAATTGGCGCAACAACTGAAAGAAGGGAAAATTTGAGTAAACATCAGCGAAATACAAGGGGTCGGAGGAAAGAGGACAGCGTCATCATGAACGACGCCATCCGGGCGCGCGAACTGCGCGTCGTCGGGGAGGACAAAGAACAGTACGGGATCATCTCCCGGGACGAGGCGCTGAAGATCGCCGAAGAGAAGGGGCTCGATCTGGTCCTTCTCTCCCCCGACGCCACCCCGCCCGTAGCCAAGATCATGGATTACGGGAAGCACAAGTACCAGCAGGAGAAAAAGAAGAAAGAAGCCAAGAAGAACCAGAAGAAGATCGAGGTCAAAGAGGTCAAGTTTTCCTGCAAGATCGCCGACAACGACATCGCCTACAAGGTCAAGCACGCCCGGGAGTTCCTGGAGAAAGGCAAGCACGTCAAACTGCGGGTCTTCCTCCGGGGCCGGGAGATGGCCAATCCGGAACTGGGAGTCGAAGTCCTCAACCGGGTCTGGCCCATGCTGGAAGATCTGGCGACGATGGAGAAAGCTCCCCATCAGGAGGGGCGGTACATCAG
>CAZGGT010000081.1:0-7343 GCA_964525335.1 uncultured Nitratifractor sp.
GCAGGAGCTCGGGCTTGGCGAAGGCGTCGGCGTCGAGAAGCACCGGCAGGGGGGAGTCGACCACCTCCTTCTGCAGCAGCTCCTCCTCGAAGTACTCCCCCAGCCCCATTCCGATGGCCAGGGCGGTGGCCTTGGGGGGGACGGTGGTGGCGGTCATGAGAAAGGGAGGAGGGGTGACCCGCTCGTGGATCACCAGGGTCGTCAGCCCCGCCCCGAAGCGGGCCGCCGCCGAGGCGGCGAGGATCCCGGCCCCCTCCTTCTCCCCGCAGAAGACCGCCGCATGGCCGAAGCTCCCCTTGTGGGCGGCGGGGCGTTCCCGGCGCAGGGGCGGGAGGAAATCGCCTTCCTCCAGGAGCCGCACGGCGCTCTCCTCCTCGTAGAGGAGCCGCTCCACCCCCAGGTCCACGCAGAGGATCTCTCCGACGTACTCCTTGGCGGCGTCGCCGTAGAGCCCCTCCTTGAGGGCCCCCATGGTCACCGTCAGATCGGCCCGGAAGGCGACGGGGGAGGGCCAGCCCCCTTCGTCCAGCCCCGTGGGGATGTCGCAGGCGAGTTTGAACCCCTCCAGGGCGTCGAGCTCCCCGACCCAGCCGGCGGCCTCTTCCGAGAGGGGACGGCTCAGCCCCGCGCCGAAGAGGGCGTCGACCACCACCTCCGCCTCTTCGATCTCCTCCGCCAGGGGGACCCCCACCCGCCGGGCCCGCTCCAACTGGAGTTTCGCCATCGGCGACTTCGCCCCCAGGGGGAGCCAGAGCCGCACGTCGAAACGCCCCAGGAGCAGCCGGGCCAGGGTGATCCCGTCGGCGCCGTTGTTTCCGGGCCCCGCGGCGATGAAAACCCGCGTCCCGGCCCCGAAACGCCCCCGCAGCACCCGGGCCATCCCCTCGGCGGCGTGCTCCATGAGCAGATCCTCCGTCAGGCCGTACTCCTCGTAGCACTTTCTATCCATGGCGTAGCAGTTTCGATAGAGTCGCTGCATCCTCTCTCCCTCCGGATCGGTTTTTCCCAATTCTACCCAAAGAAACGCCGGGATCCGAGACCGAATTCTCCCCTCGCTCTTCGCTCTCAGCTCTTCGTTCTCAGCTTTCGGTATAATTCCGCCACTTTGTCCACACCTGTGTGAAATCCGGACATGAAAGGGGGTGATTGCATGCCTGGTATCGTCGTTTCTCCCCGGGACACCTTCGAGGAGGCCTACCGCAAGTTCAAGCGGCAGTGCGACCGGAACCTGATCGTCACCGAAGCCCGCGCGCGGCAGCACTACGAGAAGCCCACCGAGCGCCGCAAGAAAGAGAAGATCGCCACCCGCAAGAAGATCCTCAAGAAGCTCTACATGCTTCGCCGCTACGAGTCCCGCCTCTAAAAAAGCGGGGCCTCGGGCCTTTTCGTTTACATTTCCCCTCCCTTTTTCTGTTAAAATCTCCTACACATCAAGCCAAATGCTTTGAAGCGAGGAACTTTCCATGACCTTTACCACCCCACTCAAAGAAAACGCCATTCGCATCATGCTCCTGGGCAGCGGCGAACTGGGCAAGGAGGTCGCCATCGAAGCCCAGCGCCTGGGCCTGGAGGTGATCGCCGTGGACAAATACGAGCACGCTCCCGCCCACCAGGTGGCCCACCGCGCCTACGCTGTCGACATGCAGGACAAGGAGGCGGTCCTGGAGCTCATAGAGCGGGAGAAGCCCAGCTACATTCTCCCGGAGGTGGAGGCGATCAGCATCGAGGCGCTCTTCGAGGCCGAAGCCCGGGGCTACCACGTCATCCCCAACGCCGAGGCGGTCAACAAGACCATGAACCGCAAGAACATCCGGGTCTTCGCCGCCGAGGAACTGGGGCTCCGCACCAGCGCCTACCGCTTCGTTCGCAGCTACGAAGAGCTGGAGGCCGCCGCCGGGGAGCTGGGCTTCCCCTGCGTCATCAAACCGGTCATGAGCAGCTCCGGCCACGGCCAGAGCGTCGCCCGCTCCCCCGAAGATCTCCCCGGGAGCTGGGAGATCGCCAAGGAGGCCCGGGGCGACGCCAGCGAACTCATCGTCGAGGAGTTCATCCCCTTCGACTACGAGATCACCCTCCTGACGGTGCGCAACGAGACCGGCACCCGCTTTTGCGAGCCCATCGGCCACATCCAGGAGGACGGCGACTACGTCCTCTCCTGGCAGCCCATGGCCATGAGCCCCGAGGCGCTGCGCAAAGCGCAGGCCATCGCCAAAGCGGTCACCGACGGCCTGGGAGGCCGGGGGATCTTCGGGGTGGAGTTTTTCGTCAAAGGGGAGGAGGTCTACTTCTCCGAGCTCTCCCCCCGCCCCCACGACACGGGGATGGTGACGCTCATCACCCAGAGCCAGAGCGAATTCGCCCTGCACGTGCGCGCCGTCCTGGGGCTGCCGCTGGATTTCGAGTTTTTCGGCCCCGGGGCCAGCGCCGCCTACAAAGCCCGGCACGAGAGCCACGCTCCCGAGATCACCGTCCCCGACGACGCCTTCGGCCCCCGCAGCTTCGTCCGGATCTTCGGCAAACCCGAATCCCACGTCGGCCGCCGCATGGCCGTCGCCCTGGCCCTCGACGAAGATGTGGAGCGGGCGAAAGAGATCGCGAAAGGGATTGTGGAGAGGATGGATGACGCGTAGCGGTCGCTACGCATTGTAATTGGTTATTGGTGTATTGGTATATTGGGGAAACGGGTCGCCTGCGGCGACGTTCAAATAAAAAGCGTTGCATCGCAACGCCAACCGACATTCAACATTCATCATTCAAAATTCAACATTCCCAAAGGGGGTTCCTATGAAGTTCATCAGCCGCGTTCTGCTGCCTCTGGCGCTCCTGGGATACATCGGATACGAAACCTGGCTCAAGCTCCACCATCTGAGCCTCTGCAGCGCCACCGGATGCAAGCTGGCCGGGGAGCTGCTGCGCTTCCCCTCGATCTATCTCAACTACATGGGCATGGCGGCCGTCGGAGCGATCCTGCTCTTCGGGCTCCTCTCCCTCTTCCGGCCCGCCTTCGAGAAACTCTACTTCATCGCCCTCTACGCCGCCGTCGCCTTCGAATCGATCATGATCGGCTACCAACTCTTCGCCAACCCCGAACCCTGCCTCTTCTGCCTCGGGGTCTACGGCGGATTGCTGCTCATCGCCCTGGCGAGCCGTCCGGCATGGTTCCTCTACGCCCTGCCGGCGATCCTGGCCATCTTCTTCGCCCTGGGGGACCTGGCAATCCCCCGCAACGCCCCCCTGATCAAAGAGAACGGCCTCTATCTCATCGCCTCGGAGCACTGCCCCCACTGCCAAAAAGTCAAAAACTATTTCGCCAAGCATGGAATCCTCTATACGAAACTTTCCGTCAGCGACCCCAGCGTCCGCCATCTCGCCAAGGCCCTGGGGATCGACGAGATTCCCATCCTGATCGAGCGCAAAGGGGGCCTCACCACCATCCGCTACGGTGACCAGAGCATTATCAGCCATTTCGAAACGAAATCCCCTGAAGCGCAAAGCCCGAAACCGACTCCCGCGGAACCGGCCCCCGCAGCGGAGGATCTCCTCGGGAAAAACGGGGGAGGCTGCAGCCTCGACGCCGTGACGGAAAACCCCAACGGCGGCTGCGAAGAGAGCCCGGGGATCCGACTGCGATGACCCTCCAGCACATTCTCACCCTCCCGCCCCTCTCCCGGGGCGTGCACCTCATCACCCCTCGAATCGAGCCGGAAATCCGGGGGATCGAGACCGGCATCGCCCACATCTTCCTCCGCCACAGCTCCGCCTCCCTGGCCCTCAACGAAAACTACGACCCCGACGTGCGCCGGGACGTGGAGCAGTTCCTCCGCTCCCTCGTCCCCGACTGCTGGGAGGGCTTCACCCACACCCTGGAGGGCTGCGACGATATGCCGGCCCACATGAAAAACGTCCTCATCGGCTCCAGCCTCACCATCCCCGTCACCGACGGCCGCCTCGCCCTGGGAACCTGGCAGGGAATCTACCTCCTGGAGCACCGGGAGCACGGCGGAAGCCGGCAAATCGTCATCACACTGCTGGGAGACTAGCTCTCCGTCTTAGGCGTTCCGTGCTACGATAACTTCAAATATCGTCTATCGTAACACGGAACACATAGCACGCAACACCAAAGGAATCGCATGAACCTCGTACTTCTCGACGCGGAGACCCTCGGCAGCGATCTGGACCTGAGCCCCCTGGAGCGCTTCGGCCCCCTGACGGTCTACGAGCGCACCGACCCCGAAGAGACCGCCGAACGGATCCGGGACGCGGAGGTGGTCATCACCAACAAAGTGGTCCTCGACCGGGAGCGCCTCATGATGGCCACCCGGCTCCGCCTCGTCTGCATCGCCGCCACGGGGATGAACAACGTCGACCTCAAAGCCGCCGAAGGGATGGGGATCGCCGTGAAAAACGTGGCGGGCTACTCCACCCCCAGCGTAGTCCAGCACACCTTCGCCCTGCTCCTGGCCCTGGGAGAGCAGCTCGGATACTACGATCCGTTCGTCAAGAGCGGAGCCTGGAGCCGGGGCGGGCTCTTCACCCACCTGGGGCGCCCCTTCTCCGAGATCGCCGGCAAAGAGTGGGGGATCGTCGGCCTGGGAACCATCGGCGGCGAAGTGGCCCGGGTCGCCGAAGCCTTCGGAGCCCGGGTCAGCTACTACGCCACCTCCGGCACTCCCCACAGCGACCGCTGGCCCCACCGCCCCCTGGAAGAGCTGCTGGAGCGCAGCGACATCCTCAGCATCCACGCCCCCCTCAACGAACGCACCCGGAACCTCCTCGGCCCGGATGAACTCGCCCGGATGAAAACGGGAGCGATCCTCCTCAACCTGGGCCGGGGCGGCATCGTCGACGAATCGGCCCTGGCCGCCGAACTGGACCGCCGGGAACTCTACGCCGGCCTGGACGTCACCGAACGCGAACCCCTCCCCGAAGACTCCCCCCTCCTCCGACTCACCCACCCCGAACGCCTCCTCGTCACCCCCCACATCGCCTGGGCCAGCCGCGAAGCAAGGGTCCGGCTCCTGGAGGGAATCATGCGGAACATCGAGGAGTTTTTGGATGGATAGTCGTCAGTCGCAAGCACGGGGCTTCGCCCCTCAAGTCGCAAGAGTCGCCTGCGGCGAAGGCATTGGGCATTGGGCATTGTCCTCGTTCCTGCGGGATTGTCGCTACGCTCGGATGGGCATTGGGAAGAAGGCGTTGCAAAGCAACGCAAACCGAAGCTTTTCACTTTTCACTTTTCACTTTTCACTGACGAGGAGTTCACATGCAAGCATGTGAACTCCTCGTCATCGGCTCCGGCGGCACCGGCCTCTCGGCGGCTCTGGAAGCGGCTTCCGCCGGGGCGCGGGTCGTCGTGGCCTGCAAGAGCCTCCCCACCCGGGCCCAGACCTGCATGGCCCAGGGAGGGATCAACGCCGCCCTGGGCAACGTGGAGCCCGACAGCGTGGAGGAACACGTCGCCGATACCCTCCGTTCCGCCCACGGCCTGGCCGACGAGGCGAGGGTGCGCCGCCTCTGCGAAGCGGCTCCGGAAACGGTGGAATGGCTCGACCGGATGCTGGTCCCCTTCTCCCGGAGGGAAGGGGCCCGAAACGCCCTGGAGTCCATCGCCCAGCGCCGTCTGGGCGGCGCCAGCCATCCCCGGGCCTGCTACGCCCAGGACTACACCGGGCTCAAGATCCTTCAAAGCCTCTACGACCGCTGCCTCGAAGCGGGGGTCCGTTTCGTGACCGAACACATGCTCCTGGACCTGGCCGTCACCCACAACCTCCGGGGCGTCGAGCGCTCTCCCTTCCTGGCCCTGGGCCACACTCCCCGCCCCCGGGTCCTGGGAGGCATCTTCTGGGACATCCGTCGGGGAGAGGTGGCGACGATCTCCGCCCGGGCCACCCTCCTGGCCACCGGAGGCTACGGAGAGCTCTTTCACGGCTACACCACCAACGCCGCGGGCGCCACCGGCGACGGGATCGCCGCGGCCCTGCGGGCGGGGGCGGTCCTCAGCGACCTGGAGTTTGTCCAGTTCCACCCCACGGCCCTGGAGGGATCGGCGATCCTCATCAGCGAGAGCGCCCGGGGAGCGGGGGGACACCTCGTCACTGAAACGGGCGAACGCTTCACCGACGAGCTGGCCCCCCGGGACGAGGTGGCCCGCGCCATCTTCCGGCAGGTTCAGGCCGGCCACCGGGTCTTCCTCGATCTGCGTCACCTCGGCGAAAAGACCCTGACGGAGCTCATGCCCCAGGAGCTCCGCCTGGCCCGGCTCCACGCCGGAGTCGATCCCCTCGCGGAACCGATCCCCATCCTCCCCGCGGTCCACTACACCATGGGAGGCATCGAGGTGGACGACCGCTTCCGCGTCGAGGGGCTGGAGGGGGCCTACGCCGCCGGGGAGTGCTCCAACGCCCACATCCACGGCGCCAACCGCCTGGGGGGCAACTCCCTCCTGGAGATCATCGCCTTCGGTCGCATGGCCGCCCGCCACGCCCTGGAGCATCGGGGGGAGAAAGATCCCCGCACCCTGGAGGAGCTCGCCCGCCTGAGTCGGAACGGGATCGAGACCCTGTTCCGGAAGCCCGACGAAATCAACCTCTACCACAAGAGGAAGATCTTGGGCAAACGTCTCTTCCACGACCTGGGGATCGTCCGGGACGCGGCACTGATGGAGGATGCGGAGAAGTATCTCGACACCCTCCTGGAAAAGCTCCCCCGCATCGGCCTGGGCGACAAGGAACGATCGAACAACCGGCAGCTGGTGGAGTACCTGGAGTTCGACAACGCCCTGCTCCTGGCCCTCGCCACCACCCAGAGCGCCCGCCTGCGCACCGAAAGCCGCGGCGCCCACTGGCGCAGCGACTACCCGGAAGAGGATCCCGCCTGGGCACGCCACAGCTACTGCAGACTGAGAGAAGGAGCGATCGAATGTTGGTGAGAGAGGTCGCCTTCGGCGACGTAATTGGTCATTGGTTATTAGTTATTGGGGGAAGCGTTGCGGAGCAACGCTATCCGAAACCATTCACCATTCACCATTCACTATTCACCCCTATCATGGGGAGAAATGCATGAGACTCACTATCCGCAAATCCGACGGCCTCCGGGAGTACGACGTCGCTTCCCTGAAAGTGACGACCCTCCTGGCGGCCCTTTACGAGATCAAGGCCAAGCTCGATCCCTCCCTCACCTTCGACGCGGGCTGCCGCAGCGGGATCTGCGGCGCCTGCGCCGTGCGGGTCAACGGCCGGGAGACCCTCGCCTGCTCCCACACCCCCGCCGACGGCGACCTCGTCGAACCCCTCCGCTACCACCCCGTCCTCCGGGACCTCAAAGTCGACCCCCTCCCCGCCCAC
>CAZGGT010000082.1:0-8851 GCA_964525335.1 uncultured Nitratifractor sp.
ACACGATTCTCGGGCCCGGGAATCGTGCACCACCTTTTCGTACTGGGCCGAAGCGATGAGCATCACCGCTCCGCTATCTTCGAGAATATAGCTCAGCTCCTCCGCTTTGAGAAAGGTGTTGACCGGGACGGTGATCGCCCCAACCTTGGAGATGGCCAGGACCGCCACGACGAACTCCCAGGAGTTCCGCAGGAAGAGCGCCACCCGTTCGTTCGGCTCCACGCCGATCTCGTGAAGATAGCCTGCAAAGGCATTCACCCGCTTCAGGAGCTCTCCGTAGCGGATCGTCTCCTCTCCGACGAAAAGGGCTTTCCGTTTCGGGTGTTTCGTCCCGTAATGGAAAATCATCTCGTAGAAGTTGTTGAAACGATAGTGCAGTATTCCCATTCCTATCCCTTCCCGCGATCGGACCCCGGTCAAAACTTGTACTGGAATCCCACAGTCGCCAGGATCGCTCCGCCCTCGTCGAAGGTTCCTTCGATACCGTTCTCGTTCTCAGGAACGCTGACACTCCGTTTGACCTTATGATCGTAGAGCAGAGCCATCCCCCACTCGAAATTCTCGGTCTGCTTATAGCGGAAACCCGCGGAGAAAAGATGGGCGTCGCTGTCAGGCAGCTCGTACCCCAAAGTCCGGCTCGGAACCGGCGTCTCGTCGTAGGCGTACCCCGCCATTAAGGTCAAACGATCATTGTAAAGATAGGTCAGGCCAATCCGATAGGTATTGGTGTCTTTCCAGGACTTGTCCCGCGGCGCATCGAACGCCTGCTGCAAACTCGGAGGAACCGGATCATCGTATTCAAAATCCAGTTGATCGTAGGAAGACCAGTACGTTCTCTCATAAACCAGCTCGACTGTCAATTTATCGTTGAACGTTTTCGCAACGGCGATATTGAGCGCGGCGGGTAAAGGAATGGAGACGTGGGCTCCACCATGATACTCCGCGGGTGCGGGACCTCCCAGCCAAAGATCGGCAGTTCCCGCTACGTCCATATCCACTTTGGAACGATAGGTCACCGCCAACTGCCAGTCGGGGGCAGGATGCCAGGCCAGTGCCAGGTTGTAGCCAAAAGCAATCACATCCCCTTCCATATTCCGCTTGAGCGGGATGCTGAGATCGTTTCCATCGCTTTTGACCGTTCCGTCGGTATAAACCAGGCGTACCCCGCCTCCCACACTGAACTGATCGTTCACTCTATAGGCGAACGAAGGATTGAACTCCACGATCTTCAACGTGAACTCTTCGGCGGAAAGTTTTTGCCAGGGCGACTCCCAGCGTTTGGAGAGGCCACCCGGCGTCGCCACACTCATACCGAAACGCCAATTGCCGAAAGCGGGCGATACATAGTGAAGCTGTGCCACGGGAATGTTTTCCACTTTGCTGCTTCCCGATGCCTGCTGCAAAGAAAAGGGCCAGTACTGGTCCCCTTCATAGTCGATACTCGGCAGATGAATCCATGTCAGCGCTCCCTCCACATACTGGGAGCCGGGATTCATGAAAGCCATGTTGGCCGGGTTGTAGTAGGCGGTGTCCGCCCCGGTGGTGTGAGCCACGTAGGCGGCGGCGAGCGCCACCGAGTTGAGCGACTGCTCCGGCAGTTTGTATCCGGCGGCATTCAGGGCCGACGCAGCGGCGAGGCTCAAGAGCAGGGCTCCCTTTCGTAACGTGTTCATCTCTCCTCCTTCGATTGGATTTCAGCTTTCGGTCAGGGCGTAGAGCGCCCGGATCTCCTCGGGCCAGAGCGACTCGTCGATGGTCTCCAGGATCAGGGGAATGTCGTCCATGCGGGGGTCGTTCATGATGCACCGAAACGCCTCCCAGCCGATCTCTCCCATCCCCAGGTTGTGGTGCCGATCGACCCGGGAGCCCAGGGGGGGCTTGGAGTCGTTGAGGTGCATTCCCATCAGGTATTCGACCCCCACGATCTCGTCGAAAAGTTTCATCGTCTCTTCGTAGGCTTCGGGAGTCCGCAGGTCGTAGCCGGCGGTGAAGGTGTGGCAGGTATCGAGGCAGACCCCGACCCGTTCCTTCGCCTCCACCCGTTCGATCAGGTAGGCGAGGTGTTCGAAGCGGTAGCCCAGGTTGCTCCCCTGGCCGGCGGTGTTTTCGATCACCAGCCTGACCCGGGAATCGGGGGTCGCCTCGATGGCGAGGTTCATCGACGCGGCGATGACGTCGAGGCAGGCACGTTCCGCCGCCTCCAGCTTTGCGGCGTAGTCGGGATCTTTTTTGGGAATCTTCACCAGGTGGCTGCCGGGATGAAAATTGAGCTTGTCGAGACCCAGTTCCTCACATCGGTTCAACTCGTCGATGAAGGCTTCCCGGGACTTTTCGAGTTTTTCCTTTTCGGGGTGTCCCAGGTTGATGAGGTAGCTGTCGTGGGGAAGGACGTGTTTCGGCGCGATTCCGCTCTTCTCGAGGTTGGCTTTGAACGCCTCGACACTCTCCTCCGTCAGCGGCTTCGCCTTCCACTGGCGTTGGTTTTTGGTAAAGAGGGCGAAGGCCTTCGCCCCGATCGCCATGGCGTTGAGGGGAGCGTTTTCCACTCCTCCTCCGGCGCTGACATGCGCCCCTACATATTTACGGCCCATCGGACTCCTATCCCTTTTTCTGGATTTTGATGAGAATATCGTTGATTGTATCGCGGAAAACTACGGATCCGTTTAAGACGCTGTACTCGATATCGTAGACTCCCGCTTTTTTGATCCGCTGTGTAAATCCGTGATCTTTTTTCTCCATACCCTCCCCGCCGAAGATCGGTTTGCCTTCCAGCAGATGTTCCAGGAGGGATTCGGGATAGTGGGGCGAGAGGAAGCGGAGGTTGAACTCCTTTTTGCTCATACAGAGGGCCCCGGAACAGACCTGGGTGGGGCTCACCGTCAGCTGCATCACCGCCTGGCCGCTGGCGTAGATCTCCAGCCGCTGCTTCGTGCCCTCGTGGTAGAGAAAGCCCTGGTCCGCATATTTCATGGCCGGGGTCTTCCAGACGACGAAGACCCCCTCCTGGGGAATCGGACTCTTTTCTCCAAAACATCCCGAAAGGGCGACCGCCAGGAACCCCGTTCCCACGATCTTCGAAAGCTGTGACATTTTTTCTCCAGATTTTTTTGGATTTAAGAAAAATATAAGCGAACGGCCTATATAATTGCGCCTACCAAAACAACACGGCCCCTTCATCTAGCGGTTAGGATTCCAGGTTTTCATCCTGGCCACAGGAGTTCGAGTCTCCTAGGGGTCACCACTCCGTTTTGGTTTTCCCGAGATTATAGTTCACTACTCCTTTGAAATTCCATTCACGAAATATTCTCCGGACCGATCCCGTAGCATCTGCTCACCCTTGCAAATATTCCATCAGTCATCATTGCAACCCAGGTAGCATTGTTCTTGAGCCTCCTTTGCTAAGATTAGGAAAAATATCCCCAAAGAAGGAGTGCAAAATGATGATGACACGATTCGATCCGTTCAAAGAGTTTCAGAATCTGCAGCGGAGCATGGAGATGATGAACCGTCTCTTCAACACCGTGGAGCAGCGGGTGGAAGGACCCGCCGTCGACTTCGTCCCGGCGGTCAACACCCGGGAGGCGGACGACGCCTATTACATCGAAGTGGATCTCCCCGGAGTGAAGAAAGAGGATATCTCCATCGACGTCAACGACAATGTCCTGACCATCTCCGGCGAGCGGAAGATCGAGGAGGAACGCAAAGACGAAGAGTTCTACCGCGTCGAGAGCGTCTACGGCAAATTCGAGCGGAGCTTCACCCTCCCCGAAGACGTGGACGCCGACAAGATCGAGGCGGAGGCCAAGGACGGAGTCCTGACCGTGAAGATCCCCAAAGCGCAGGTCGTGGAGAAAGCTCCCAAAAAAATCGAGATCAAGTAAGAAGGAGGTGCGAGATGAGCGATATCAAAAAAGAGCTTCAGAACGTCGAGCAGAAAATCGAGGAGGGAGTGGTCGAAGTGGGCAAGAAGTTCAAGGAGACCCTGGCCAACGTCGCCAGCCACCTGCCCCTGGCCAACCTCTCCCGCAACCGGAGCAAGGATGCCTTCACCATCGAGGTGGACCTGCCCGGAGTGAAAAAAGAGGACATCAACGTCAGCATCGAGGGCGACTACCTCATCGTCACCGCCGAGCGGAAGATGCGCGAAGAGGTGAAGAAGGACGACTACTACCTGATGGAGAGCGCCTTCGGCAAGTATACCCGGAGCTTCTATCTCCCCGAAGATATCGACCGGGACAGCATCGACGCCCGATACGAGAATGGCCGGCTGATCATCACCTTCGAGAAGGTCGCGGCCAAAAAGCGACGGGACATCGCCGTCAAGTAATTCCCGGTTAACCCGGGAGGCGTAGAATGGCCGGCACAATCCAAGAACGAAGGAGTGCGAGATGACCGACTACAGCGAAACTCTCAAAGAGATCATCGCCGCCGATAAAGAGAAAGAGAACCTGGGCCACGTCACCCTGCATCAGGCCCGGGAGCTCCTGATGGATGCCGGGGCGATCCTCCTGGACGTCCGCCCGCCCGCCAAAGTGACCGGGGAGAACGCGCAGGAGGCCGACATCCCCAACGCCTACTACACCCCCTATCCGGAGTTCTACGACTACCTGGACGAACTCCCCGCCAAAAAAAGCGATCCCATCGTGGTCGCCTGCCTCAAGGGCTGGTTCGCCAACCGGGTCATGGGCTATCTGGAGATGATGGGCTACAGCAACGTCTACGTGCTGGACACCAATATCGAAGACCTCATCGAGGTCCACAAAGCCCACAGCGCCTGACCCGCCTCCCCGCCCGGCGGTATGCCCCGCAGCGGGCCACATGCCCCTCATCCGATTATGCTATGATTGACGCACATTTTCTCCCAAGGAGTTTCCACACCATGAAAAAATTTTTATTGCTCTTCACCGCCCTGTTCCTCCTGAGCACCCAGTTCGCCACCGCCGAATCCAAGGAGGTCCTCGACCTCCAGGTCCGCGACACGCTCAAAAGATTCAATCAGAAAGTCCCGGGGGCCGAAGCCTTCCTCAACAAAACCGAAGGCTATCTGGTCATCCCCAATCTCTACAAAGCCGGCTTCGTCGTCGGAGGAGAGTATGGCGAAGGTGCGCTGCTGGTCAAAGAGAAACCGGTCCAACCCGGCCAAAAGCCCAAATTTCACATCGACGGATACTACTCCATCGTCTCCGCCTCCATCGGCTTCCAGGCGGGCGCCCAGAAGCGCTCCCTCATCATCGCCTTCCTGACCCCCAGCGCCCTGGAGAGTTTCCGCAAGAGCAACAAATGGAAAGTGGGGGTCGACGGCTCCATCGCTCTTTTTGACGTGGGCGGAGGCATCGACCTCAGCACCGTGGATTTCAAGAAATCCATCGTCGCCTTCAGCTTCGGCAACCAGGGACTCATGGCCGGCGTCTCCCTCGACGGATCCGTCTTCACCCGCCTCAACAAGTAACGACGATCCCTTTCCACCGACCCTGCTCCGTCGGAAGGGGAGCGTATCGAAAAGACAAATCACCCTTCAAGTTAGGCACTACATCATTCTTCGTTTACCCGACGAGGCCATAGAAAGCGTGAAGAGGCGTTCCTCCTCTCCGGAGTAGGGGGTTCAACCCCGTCCTCCCCTTCGAAATCTGAGGGAGCCCATTCTTTGCCAGGGAAACGGGGTTGAACCCCCTGCTCCGTTAGCCTCCCATCCAGACCAGGGTCCCCAGGACCGCTCCCCCCATTCCCGCGAAGGCGAGTCGGCTCCGGACCGCCATCAGGGCCAGGGCAATATAGAGCGGCAGAGTCCAGGGAGGCAAACTCCGAAACTCCACGTTCCCCGCCGGTAGATGCCAGAGCCACTGAAGCAGAGGATCCATCCATCCGCCGACCCCCAGGAGATGGAGCAGGATCGCCAGGGGGTAGAAGAGCACGAAGCCCAGGGAAAGCAGCGGGGAGAGATGCTGCCAGGGGGAGAGCACAGGAAAGAGCGCATGGGTCAGGGGCAGCATCAGCGCATAGATGCCGACGGGAATCACCCCCAGGGCGACCCAGCGGGAGGGCAGGTGCCCAAAGTATTTCAGCAGCAGAAAGATGGCGAAAACCCCGGCCATGGAGAGCCAGAACCCCAGAGAGAAGGCCAGCCCGGGGAAAAGAACCAACAACACGACGCCCGTCACGACCCAAAAGCCGAAACTGACGATCTCGAGCCCCAGGAGCAGTGCCGCCCAGCCCAGGAGAAGCATCGCGTAGGAACGCAGCAGCGAGGGGGGAGCCCCCGTGAGCCAGAGATAGCCTGCCAGCAGCACCAAGCCCAGGGCCCCCAGATCCAGCAGATCGTAGCGCCAGAGGAACCAGCGTCGCTGTCCCCAGCGATAGAGGGGGCGAAGCAGCCAGAAGACCGCTCCCCAGAGAATGCTCAGATGGAAGCCGCTGAGCGCCACCAGGTGGCTGGCCCCCAGGGCGGCGATCCGTTCCCGTAGCTCCGTGGGCAGAGGATCGGCCAGAAAAATCCCCCGATAAAAGGCCGCAGCCTCCCGGTCCCGATGCTGGGCGGCGATGGCTTCGGCGAGACGCCGGTGCGGGCCATCCTCCTTCGCTCCCACCTCCCGCAGCCTCGAAGGGATGTAGGGGGTCCCCAGATAGCGGAGAAATCCCGGACCTTCCGAGGGGAAGAGTTGCAGACGGATCCGCCGACCCTCCAGCGACTCCCGCCGGTAGCTCCGGGTGTAGAAACGCATTCCCCCGTCGCTCCGGACGGTCAGGAGCCGATAGGAGCCGTGTTTCCCCTCCCGGATCCGTTCCTGGAGCACCCTTCCCCAGGTGTAGTAGAATGGACGGGAAACGAAGTCCCGATAGCCGATATAGCGCCAGGCCAGATGGGCGGAGAAGAGCAGTGCCGCCACGAGGAGAAAGAGGGTCCACTCCCGCCGATCCGCAAAGAGAGGAACCGGCTCGATCACACCGCCCGCCGCCATCGTCTCCCCCTCCGTTCACGCGCTAGATGGGTGGAATCTCGATATTGCCTTCCCGCATGTCGATGTTGCTCTCTTCGATCACCACGTCGAAATCGGGGCCGCCTCCCCGGGATTCCGCATCGACGAACCGGGTAAAACGCTTCTGGAAAATCAGATCCACCGTTCCCGTAGGACCGTTCCGCTGCTTGCCGATAATCAGCTCCGTCTCCTCCTCCTGCTTGGAGCGGAACGTGCTTTTGTACTCTTTGCCCTCCGCCTTGGCCTTCATCTCCTTCTCCTTCTCCTTGGCCTCCCGGTAGACGTCGTCCCGGTAGACGAAGAGGATGATGTCGGCGTCCTGCTCGATGGCTCCCGACTCCCGGAGGTCGCTGAGCATGGGGCGTTTGTTCTCCCGGGCTTCCAGGGAGCGGTTGAGCTGGCTCAGGGCGATGATGGGCATCTGGAGCTCCCGGGCCAGCTGTTTGAGCCCCCGGCTGATCTCGCTGATCTCCTGCTGCCGCCCCTCCCGGCTCCCCTCCCCGCTCATAAGCTGGAGGTAGTCGATGATCGCCATGGTGATCTCCGGATGCTGGGCCTTGAGCTTGCGGAGTTTGGAGCGGACGTGGTGGATCGTGGCGTAGCCGCCGTCGTCCACGAAGAGCTTGCGCCGGGAGATCTCGTCCACCGCCGCGGCGAGCCGGCTCCACTCGTCGTCCCGCAGATCCCCCACCCGCAGGGACTGGAGAGGGATGGAGGTCTTGGCAGAGAGCATCCGCAGCATCAGCTGCTCCGCCGGCATCTCCAGGGAGAAGAAGGCGACCCCTTCCCCCCGCTCGATGGCTTTGAGGGCCATGTTGAGGACAAGTGCTGTTTTCCCCATCGCCGGCCTCGCCGCCACGATCACCAGGTCCCCCTTGCCGAATCCGCTGGTCTTGTCGTTGAGGTTGCGGAAGCCGGTATCGACGCCGATGAGCTTGGAGTTGCCCATCGCCTTGAGCCGTTCGATCTCCTTCATCATGGAGACGGTGATCTCGTCGGAAGGGCGGAAATCCTCGCTGACGCTCTCCTGGGTGATCTCGTAGAGCTTCTGCTCCACCCGGTCCATCACCTCCGTCGCTTCCAGGTTCTCCTCCACCGTCAGCTTCTTGATCTCGGTGGCCAGGGTCACGAGGGAGCGTTTGGTGGCCAGGGCCTTGATCTCCTCGATGTAGGCTTTGGTGTCGGTGATGGGATTGGCGGAGAGCACCTCCACCATCGCCACCTCGTCGAATTTCCCGGCCTTCTCCAGCTCTTTGCGCAGAAACTCCTCGTCGAGGGGTTTCTCCTCCGCCGAAAGCCGCTCCATCGCCCGGAAGAGATGCTGGTGGAACGGCAGGTAGAAATCCTCCGGCTTGAGCCGCGCCGCCGTCTCCTCGAAGATCTCCGGATCGAAGATCACCGCCGAAAGCACGGCCCGCTCGATGTTGAGGTTGTAGAGGTTTTCCATCAGGACTCTCCTGACGGAGAGGGTGAATGGTGAATGGTGAATGGTGAATGGTTACGGATGGTTTTGCTACGCAAAACGTTCATTCGATTCCTTTAAAAAATAGAGGCTTTTCGTCAGAAAAGCATACCTCAACTCTTCACTCTTAACTCTTAACTTTTCACTCTTGAGGTAGAGAAGCCATCTTCTCTACCTCAAGCACGAACCGGTCTACCAGCTCCGCCTCCGGCAGCTTGGCCACTACCTCGCCCTTGACCATCACCAGCCCCGATCCCTTGCCGTAGGCGATGGCCACGTCGGCGTGTTTGGCTTCGCCGATGGCGTTGACCACGCAGCCCATCACCGAGACGTTGAGGGGGGCTTTGATGTGGGCGGTGCGCCGCTCCACCTCCGCCACGGCGCTCACCAGGTCCGCCTCGATCCGGCCGCAGGT